>NZ_LVCT01000778.1:0-15075 GCF_001647205.1 Rhodococcus sp. EPR-134 | reverse complement strand
TCCGATCCGAGGACGCGATGCTGCCACAACGTGAAGTCTGCGTACTGCACCTCGAGCGGCGCCCACGTGGGCTCGATCCCTGCCGTACGCGCCAGGTAGGCCGTCATCACGTCGCGTGCGAGCGGCGCCATCGACGAACCGTCGGCGCAGATGTGATGGACCACGACAAACAGAATGTGAACGGGTTCAGCGGTGTCGAGTCGGAACAGTGCCACGCGCAGCGGCAGGTCCACCGACACGTCGAAGCCGGTCGTGGCGAGTCGTTGCATGCGCTCCGCGAGTTCGTCCTCCCCCAACGTCATTTCACGGACCGGCGGTACTGCCTCGTCGACGGTGAGCACTTGCTGAATCGGATCGCCGCCGACGGCGGGGAACACCGTCCGCAGTGTTTCGTGCCGCTCGACGACGTCGGCGATGGCCTGTTGCATGGCCGTGACGTCGAGGTCACCGGTGAGGCGAACAGCTAGTGGGATGTTGTACGCGGCTGAGCGTGTGTCGAATTGGTTCAGGAACCACATGCGCTTCTGCGCCAACGAGAGCGGGACGCTGCCATTGCGCTCCATGGGAGTGAGCGGCACAGTGCCGACGGCAGTGACAGCGCTGGAGAGCCGTTCGGCGAGCTGAGCCGTCGTCGGTGCCTCGAACAGCACGCGCACCCCGACGTCGATGTTCAGTGCGGAGTTGAGCCGCGAGACCACGCGAGTGGCGATCAGCGAGTTGCCGCCGAGCTCGAAGAAATTGTCGTCGACGCCGACCCGTTCGACGCCGAGTACGTCGATGAACGCATCGGCGATCCGACGTTCGAGGCTGGTGCCGGGCGCCCGGAATTCCACACCGGTTCCGGTGAACTCCGGCGTCGGCAACGCTTTTCGATCGAGCTTGCCGACCGCGGTGCGCGGTAGCTCGTCGACGATCATGATGCTGGCCGGAACCATGTGCGAGGGAACACGTCCGGCGAGGTGCGCGGTGATCTCTGCCCCGGTCAGCGTCGATCCTTCCTCGACGGTGAGGTAGGACGCGAGAACTGTGGCGCCGGCCGGTCCGTCGACGCCGAGTGTCACGCAGTTCGTGACACTCGCCATTGCGGTGATCTGGGCGTCGACCTCGCCGAGCTCGATGCGGAATCCGCGAATCTTGACCTGGAAGTCGCTGCGCCCGACGTATTCGATGGTGTGATCGCTTCGCCAGGAGACGATGTCGCCCGTGCGGTACATCCGGTCGCCTGGCTTGCCGAAGGGGTCGGCGACAAATCGCTCGCTGGTCAGGCCGGGACGCCGGTGGTATCCGCGAGCCAGGCCGATGCCGGCGATGTACAGCTCACCGGGAGCTCCGACGGGTACGGGTTGCAGGCGCGAATCGAGGATCATCTCGTGCACGCCGCGGATCGGTCCACCGATCGTGATGGGTGCGCCCACTGTCATGGGTTCGCTGATGTCTGCCATGACGGTTGTCTCGGTCGGGCCGTAGGCGTTGACGAATTCTCGTCCGGGAGCCCAGAGGCCGACGAGATGCGGCGGTAGTGTCTCTCCCCCGACGACGACGTGCCGGAACTCGTCCAGGCCGGCCGGGTCGACGGTGGCGAGTGCTGCCGTGGTGACGAACGCGTGAGTGACGTGTTCGCGGCGGATGAGACTTGCCAGTTCGGCGCCGCCGTAGATGTCGGTCGGGACGATCACCATGGTTGCTCCGACACCGAATGCCTGCAGGTACTCGAAGACGGCTCCGTCGAAGCTGGGGGTGGCGAAGTGCAGGGTTCGAGAGTGGTGATCTGCGTGGAATCGACGCTGCTGGTCGAGTGCGAAGCTGTCGAGTCCGGTGTGGGTGACGACAACTCCCTTGGGTCGGCCGGTGGATCCCGAGGTGTAGACCACGTAGGCGGCGTTGTCCATGACCACCGGTGCACGCCGTTCGTCCTGGGTGATCGGCAGCGTGCAACTGGTGGCGACGTCGTCGTCGAATGCCTCTTCTCCGAGCACCAACCAGGACACGATGGGTGGAAGTGTGTCGATGGCGTCGACGACGGTCAACCCGAACAGCACCTCGGAGTCGCTGAGCATGTGTTCGATTCGGTCAGCCGGATAGGTGGGGTCGACGGGGACGAACGCTGCGCCGGTCTTGGCCACCGCCCACACCGCGAGTACGGATTCGACGGACCTTTCGATGCCGATGGCAACCGACGTCTCGGGCCCGGCGCCGCGGCGAATCATGGCTCTGGCCAACTGGTTCGAGCGCCGGTCCAGTTCGGCGTAGGTCATGGAACGGCTGCCGGCCGAGAGCGCGATGCGGTCGGGATAGGTGGCAGAGACGTCGGCGAGAATCTCTGGGAGCGTTCGCGCGGAGCGCCCCGGGGAGCCGAAGACCGGCGCAAGATCACGGCTCTCGAACTCCGTGAGAACCTGCAGACGGGCCAGCGGCTGATCCGGTGCCGAGGCGAGTTGCCCGAGGACGATGCCCACGCGCTCGGTGATCTTGGCGACTTCGCGGGCGGAGAAGTGCGTCGGCAAGTACTCCATCTTCAGATTCAGCGTGTCACTTTCGGACGCCACCACGGCAATCGGATAGTGCGCCGAGTCGCGTCCGTCGATGCCGAGAACGTGCATTCCCGCGATGTCGGTTTCGGCGGTCAGGGCTGTCTCGTCGACGGGATACGACTCGAATACCGTCAGGGTGTCGAAGGAACCGGCGGCGCCGACTGCTCCGGCGATGTCCGACAGTCCGATGTGGTGGTGGTCGAGCAATGACGCTTGCTCGGATTGGACGCGAATGGCCATTTCGGCGAGGGTTTCTCGGGCGTCGAGGCGGACTCGGACAGGCACCGTGTTGATGAACAGGCCGACTATCGATTCCACGCCGGGCACCTGTGGTGGGCGTCCTGAGACCGTTCCGCCGAAGACGACGTCGTCGCGTCCGAGAAGTTCGGCGAGCACGATTCCCCATGCCACCTGTACCAGGGTCGCCATGGTCAGACCGCGGCTTCGCGCGAACGCTCGAAGAGTCTCGGTTCGTTCTGTCGGCAGCGAGTACGAGTGGATTTCACTTGCCACGGTTTCGGCGGCGGTGTCTGCCCTCGAGAGGTGGGTGGACGTGTCGACGCCCCGTAGCGCTTCTTGCCACGCCCGTAGCGAAGTCTCGGGTTCTTGCTTCGAGATCCAGGAGAGATAGTCGCGATACGACTGAACTCGGGGCAGAATCTCGGGGTCACCGTCGGTTGCGTAGAGAGTGAGCAGGTCTCGAAGCAACAGCGGGGTGGACCAGCCGTCGAGCAGGATGTGGTGGTTCGTCACGACGAGGCGTGCTGTGTCCGGTCCGATTCGCACGAGCATGAAGCGGATCAACGGGGCTGTTTCCATGTCGAAACGATGAGCGCGATCGCGTTCGAGCAGCTGACCGAACGCGACTTCACTGTCTTCGGCCCCGGACAGGTCGATCTCGGCCCAGCCGATGTCGACACCGGAACGGATCACCTGCAGTGCCCGCCCTCCCGGTGCGGAGACAAATCCCGCGCGCAGGCTCGGATGACGATCAACCAAGGCCTGCGCGGCGCGGCGCAGGCGCGGCGCCTCCACCCGACCCCCGAGCTCGAGGGTCAGTTGCACCATGTACGGGTCGATTTCGGTTTCGTCGAACTGGGCGTGGAAGAGCATCCCCGACTGCAGAGGTGACAGTGACCAGATGTCGGTCAGGTCGGGGAATCTGCGCTCGAGCTGTTCGATGCTCTGTTGATCCGCGGTGACGAGATCGAGATCGGTGGGCGTGAGCTCGCGCTCGGAGTGTTCCTCCACGTATTCACTCAGTGCGCCCAGTGCTCGGGCCCAGAGCTCCGCCAGTTCGGTGACTTCGGCCTCGCTGAGAATGCCGCGGGGGAAGGACCACGTAGCGCGCAGAATCGGACCGTGTGCGGTATCGGTCGTGACGGCATTGATGTCGAGCACCGACGCGGCGGCCAATTCGCCGCTGTGCGCTTCGTCGAGGGTCACTTCCGAGATCGGCAGCCATGGCACTTCGCCGTGCTCGGGATCCGAGCCGGCAAATCGTCCGAGGTAGTTGAACGAGATCTGCGGCGTGGGCAGCTCACGAAGTTCCTCGTTTCGATCGAGGTACTTCAGGATGCCGAACCCGATTCCGTTGTCGGGCAGGCCGAGCAGCGTTTCCTTGACGAGTTTCACGGCGGAGGCGGCGGTTGATCCCCCGGCCAGTGCATCGACGACATCGAGTCCGGTGAGATCGATCCGGACGGGGAACAAGGTGGTGAACCAACCGACCGTGCGCGAGAGGTCGGCGCCCGGTACGGCGTTCTCCTCGCGGCCGTGCCCTTCGAGGTTGACGAGCACTTCCCCGCTGCGCTGTCCGCGCGATCGACGGTAGGCGGTGACGGCCATCGCGAGAGCAGCGAGCAGTCCGTCGTTCACCGAGCCTCCGAAATGCTGAGGCACCGTCGAGATGACGTTCTCGGTCACGGAGGTCGGAACGTCGACGCTGACTCGGTCGACGGTGGCTCCGACATCGACGGCTGGGTCGAGCCCGCGTGCCCCGAGCAATGGCTCGTCGGTCCGCATTCTCGACCACAGGTCGATCTCGTCGCGTCGCTGCGCAGCGGTCTCGGCGAGCGCTGTCGCCCAGCGACGTATCGACGTTCCGCCCGGCGGAAGTATGGGTGTTTCTCCGTCGAACGCCG
The DNA here is from genome assembly GCF_001647205.1 of Rhodococcus sp. EPR-134. Taxonomy (NCBI): domain Bacteria; kingdom Bacillati; phylum Actinomycetota; class Actinomycetes; order Mycobacteriales; family Nocardiaceae; genus Rhodococcus; species Rhodococcus sp. EPR-134. The sequence continues at coordinate 10,400 of NZ_LVCT01000778.1, read as the reverse complement.
AAGCATAAGCAGTGACCAGGCCCGGGACGAGCATGCGCCAGGACACACCGTCGACCGCGAGGTGATGAAGGACCAGGAGCAACCGTCCGGCTTCGGCCCGGTTGCCGTTCGAGCTGACGGGATCCAACCAGACTGCGCTGATCATCTTCCCGTGTTCGGGATCGAGGCGGCTGGATGCGTCCTGCATCGCGGTTTCCGCAGCGGCGACGAATTCTTCGCCGCTGGTGGACACGATGGAGGTTCGGCGCAGGATGTCGGGGGCGGTGATGCTCCCTGGCTCGCGGATCTCGAGTTGGTGAGTCGCGGCGTCCAGGCGCGCCCGCAGCACGTCGTGACGATCGAGGATCGTTTGCAATGCTCGTTCCAGCGCGGGGCCGGAGACATCCGCGGGCAGTGCGATCAGCGCGCTCTGGCTGTAACTGCGGATCGTGCTCAGGTCACCGCGACTGCGTTCGACGAGCCACTCCATGATCGGCGTGAGCGGTAGCGGGCCGGCTCCCCCGCCGGGTAGCTCCGTGAGAACCGGTGCCGTTTCCGATGATTCGATGAGGAGCACTTTGGTGAGGCCGGCCACGGTCTTCGCTTCGAAGACGTCCCGCGGAGTGAAGACGAGGCCTGCGGACTTCGCCCGTGAGACGAGTTGGATCGACATGATCGAATCGCCGCCGAGACCGAAGAAGGAATCGTCCACTCCGATACTGCCCCGACCCAGCACCTCCGCGAAGAGGTCCGCGAGGACCGCTTCGGTAGCGGTGGCCGGCGCCCGCGTCGCCTCGGTTGGTCCCGTGACGGTGAAGTCCGGAGCCGGGAGGCTTCGTCGGTCGAGCTTTCCGTTGACCGTCAGTGGAAGCGATTCGAGGACGACGATCGCGGTGGGCACCATGTACTCCGCGAGTTCGGCGGCGACGAAGTCGGTCACCGCCGCTGAATCGACGGTACTGCCTGTTTCGACGACCACGTACCCGACGATCCGCGGTGACGCTCCCTCCGTTCGAACAAGTGCTACCGAGGCCGCGACGCCGGGGCAGCGGAGCATTGCGGCTTCGATCTCTCCGAGTTCGATGCGGAAACCACGCACCTTCACCTGGAAATCACTGCGGCCCACGTACTCCAACTGCCCCGCGTCGTTCCACCTCGCCAGGTCCCCGCTCCGATACATTCGATCCCCCGAACTACCGAATGGATCGGGAAGGAACCGCACCGAAGTCAATGCGGGTTTCCCGAGGTATCCCCGAGTCACCTGATCACCGGCCACGTACATTTCGCCGACGACACCTGGTGGTACCAAGTTCAGTCGCCGATCGAGTACGTAGACGGACAATCCCGGTACTGCTCGCCCGATGATGCTCGCCGACGCGTGCTCGCTGTCGTTGCGGTCGAGTGCGATTCGACTGACGTGCACTGTCGTCTCGGTGATCCCGTACATGTTGACCAACGTCGGAGCCGTGTCGGGCCGCCTGTCGTACCACTTGCGCAACTGCCCGAGATCGAGCGCTTCTCCACCGAAGACGACGTAGCGCAGTGCAAGGTCTGGACCCGTGCCGTTCGGTGAGTACGCACGGTCGGCTTCGGCGAGTTGGTAGAAGGCGGTGGGTGTTTGGTTCAGCACCGTCACTCGCTCCCTGCGGAGCAGTTCGTGGAACATGTCCGGCGATCTGGTCGTGTAGTAGTCGACGACGACCAGTCGGCCCCCGTGTAGCAGCGGCCCCCACAGCTCCCAGACGGAGAAGTCGAATGCGTACGAGTGGAACATGGTCCACACGTCCGTGTCGTCGAACCCGAACGTCGGGGCGGTGTTGTCCATCAGAGTCAGCACGTTGCGGTGGCTGACCTGGACACCTTTGGGGCGCCCTGTGGATCCGGAGGTGTAGATGATGTACGCGACCGCGTCGGGCAGAAGTGGTGTCGTCCGGTCCGCGTCGGTGATGCGATGGGGCGCGGAGTGATCGAGGCGTACCGCGATCTCCGGCGATCCGAGTTCGACGACGTCTATGCCGGATTCGATGATCTCCGAAGGTAGGTCGCTTCGGAAGTCTCCGGTCGTGACCAGGCATACCGGCTGCGCGTCGTCGAAGAGGAACCGCATGCGCTCGGCCGGGTAGGTGATGTCGACCGGCAGGTATGCCGCTCCGGTTTTGATGACTGCGACGAGGGCCAGCACGAGATCGGTGGTTCTGGGCATTGCAACAGCCACCACGGATTCCGGACCGATACCGCGGCCGATCAGGAGCCGCGCCAGGCGGTTAGCGCGCCCGTCCAGTTCGGCGTACGTCATGGCGCCGTCGCTGTCGTTGACCGCGGTCGACGACGGATGTGCTGCAACAGCCTCGAAGAATCGGTCCGCGATGTTGTCCGCTGGGGCCGGTTCGGCGTGAGTGTTCCACTCGGTCAGCATCTGTCGACGCTCGTCGGCGCTCACGACATCGATGTCACCGGTAGGAGTCGACGGCTCTCGCGAGACCGCCTCGAGGATGGTGAGCAGTCTGCGTGAGAACGAATCGATCAATTCACCGTCGAACAGGTCTGTGGCGTAGATGAATTCGGCGTCGATTCCATCCGTTCCGCCATCCGCGTCGTAACGCTCGGTGACCGAGAGTTGCAGATCGAACTTGGCGACGGGTAGGTCGAACTCGACTCCCGAGACCGACAGCCCCGGCAATTCGAGTTGTGGGAGTGCATTGTTGCGGAACTCGATGAGGATCTGGAACAACGGAGTGTGCGAAGTCGAGCGTTCCGGGTCGAGTGCGTCGACCAACCTTTCGAAGGGCAAGTCGGTGTGCTGGAACGCGCCGAGGTCGCCTTCGCGAACCTGGGCGAGGACGTCCTCGAACGACGCGTCGGGCGTGATCTGTGTTCGCAGCACAAGAATGTTGACGAACATACCGACCAGGTGATCGAGTTCGGCCTCGCCGCGGCCGGCGACGGGTGTCCCGATGGCGATGTCCTCGGTACCGGCCAGGCGCGCCGCAAGTACCGCCAGTGCTGCGTGCATGAGCATGAACATGGTGGTGCCGTGCTCACGTGCCAGGTCGGTCAGCGCCCGATGGGTCTGCGGCGATACCGCGAACCGGTGGACCGAGCCGACCATGGACGGCTTTGCCGGACGTGGGAACGACGTCGGCAACGCGATCGGCTCGCCCAGTCCCGCGAGTCGGTCCTTCCAGTAATCGAGCTGACGGGTCAGAGCCGAGTCCGGATCTTCCTCGGAGCCGAGCACTTCGTGCTGCCACACAGCGAAGTCGCCGTACTGAACGGCCAGTTCCGACCAGTTCGGCGCACTGCCGGCACTGCGGGCCGCATAGGCGGTTGCCACGTCCGCTGCGAGGGGGTTCATCGAGAACCCGTCGGCGACGATGTGGTGGACGACGATCACGAGTACGTGCCTGCGCTCGTCCCCGTCGACGCGCAGGACCGCGCAGCGGATCGGAACTTCGGCCGAGGCGTCGAAGCCTGCCGAGGCCAGCTCGAGGATTCGATCGGACACTCTGGCAGCAGTGACGATTTCCGGCTCCAGGATCGGCATGACCTCGTCGCTGGACATCACCTGCTGAACCGGCTGTCCGTCGATCGAGGGGAACTTCGTCCGCAAGCTCTCGTGGCGCCCCAGTACGTCCGCTACCGCGGCCTGCAATGCGGCGAAGTCCAGATCGCCGTCGAGGCGCACTGCCAGGGGAACGTTGTAGGCGGGGGACGTCACGTCGAACTGGTTGAGGAACCACATCCGCTTCTGTGCCAGTGACACGGGCAGTGGGTCCGGGCGGGATCGCCGAGTCAACGGTGGTCTGGGGTTCTCGCCGCGGCCGACGCTCTCCGCCAGACGCGAGAGCTGCCGAACTGTCGGAGACTCGAACAGTCCTCGAACGCCGATGTCGGTGCCGAGAAGTGCGTTGACGCGGGCGATGACGCGGGTCGCGGTCAGTGAGTTTCCGCCGACGTCGAAGAAGTGAGTGTCGATACCGATCGGAGACACTCCGAGCACGTCCTCGAAAACGCCCACCACCAGCCGTTCCAACTCGGTGGCCGGTGCAGTGAGTGTCTCGGCATCGGTGTCGAAACGAGGCGCCGGACGAGCAGCCCGATCGACCTTTCCGACGCCGGTCAGCGGTAGTTCGTCGAGCACGACGACGCTTGCGGGCACCATGTGTGCCGGCAGTAGCTCCCGTGCCGCCGCCCGGATGTCCTCGGCGCTCACCCGGCGTTCGTCGTCGCAGACGACATATGCCGCCAAGGCCTGCTCGTCGGAGGGTCCGCGCACCGCCAACGTGACCGCGTACTCTACGCCGGGCAGCTGACCCAACGCCGTGTCGACCTCGCCGAGTTCGATACGGAAGCCGCGGATCTTGACCTGGAAGTCGCTGCGTCCGAGGTACTCGATGGTGCGGTCGCTGCGCCAGCGCACCACATCGCCCGTGCGGTACATCCGCTCCCCCGGCTCGCCGTACGGGTTGGCGACAAATCGTTCGCTCGTCAGTGGTGAGCGCCCGTGATAGCCGCGCGCGAGTCCGACTCCGGCGACATACAGTTCGCCGGGAACTCCGACGGACACCGGTTGAAGTCTGCGATCGAGGACAACCTCGCTGAATCCGCGGTTCGGCGGTCCGAGATAGACCTTCTCGCCGGCCGGGATGGGGTCGCTGAGGTTGCAGGAGATGGTGGTTTCGGTGGGTCCGTAGACGTTGACGAACGATCTTCCCGGCGCCCAGGTGCGCACCAGGTCCGCCGAGGGCGCCTCGCCGCCCACCGTGATGGTGGTCAGTTCGTCGATTCCCTCGGGATCCACCGACGTCAGCGCTGCAGGCGTGATGAACGCGTGGGTGACATGTCCCTCGCGGAGAACGTCGGCCAGTTCGGTTCCCCCGTAGACGGTGGTGGGAGCTACGACCAGTTCGCCGCCGACGGCGAAGGCGAGCAGGTACTCGAGAACGGAGGCGTCGAAGCTCGGAGAGGCGAAATGCAGTGCGCGCGAATTCTCGGTGAGACCGTAGCGATGACGCTGTTCGTCGGCGAAGTTCTCGAGACCGGTGTGCGTGACGACGACGCCCTTGGGTCGGCCGGTCGAGCCCGAGGTGTAGATGAGGTAGGCAGTGTTCTCCAACCGCGGGGTTCCTCGACGCTCGTCCTCGCGTAGCGGCGCCGTGGACACTCCGGAGAGCCGAGCGATGCTCGTCGGGTCGTCGAGTTCGAGCCACTTCGTCACACCGCCGTCGCCGGGTCTGTGGGCAGCCGTGGTCAATCCGAGCGAGGATGCCGAGTCCTCGAGCATGAACGAGATCCGGTCACTCGGGTAGCGAGGATCGATCGGCACGAAGGCGGCGCCGGTCTTGGTGATCGCCCAGACCGCTGCGACGGATTCGAAGGAGCGTTCCACACAGATCGCCACCCGTGAGTCCGGCCCGGCGCCTTCAGCGATCAGCACGCGCGCCCACTGATTCGACGCCTCGTCCAGCTCTCGATAGGTCATCTTTCTCTCACCACAGGACAGCGCAACCCGTTCGGGGAATCTGCTCGCGGTGTCCGAAAAGACGCGATCGAGTGTCCTGACCGAGCGGCCCTGCCTGCCGCGCGCGGGAACCAATTGCTGCACTTGCGAATCCGGCATCAAACGCAGTTTCGCCAGCGGCAGATCCGGTTGTGCGGTGATCAGCTCGAGGGTGCGGAGCAACCGGTCGGCGATCGCGTCGATGTCGTGATCGCCCAGGACTCCCGGGAAATACTCGAATTTGAGCCGCAGTCGCCCGTCGGCCGCAGAGGCAACGATCGCGAGTGGATAGTGCGCGGCATCCTCGGCGTCGTGGACGTCGAGAACGTGCATTCCGGCGATGTCGGTGCCGGAGGAGAGTCCACCGCGGTCGACGGGATACGACTCGAACACAGTCAGCGTGTCGAACGATGCAGCGGCCCCCACAGCCGAAGTGATGTGCGAAAGCCCCACGTGATGGTGATCGGACAACCGCGCCTGTTCCGCCTGGACGCGAACGCACAGCGCCGCCAGGGACTCTCGCGGATCGAGGCGCACTCGAACGGGGACGGTGTTGATGAACAAACCCACCATCGACTCGACGCCGGACACCTGGGGTGGTCGGCCGGAGACGGTTCCACCGAAGACGACGTCGTCGCGGCCGAGGAGTTCGGCGAGCACGATTCCCCAGGCCACCTGGATCAAGGAGGCTGTCGTCAGGCCACGGGAGCGGACGAATCCACGCAGAAGTTCCGTCTCACGTTCTCCGAGCGCTGTGGTCGTCGAGCGTGAAGTCGCGCCGTCCTCGTCGACAGCGTGGGTTCCGGTCAGCAGCGTCGGGTCGTCGAGTCCGCGGAGTGCTTCGCCCCAGGCTTCGATCGACACGCTGTCGTCGCGAGTGCTGATCCAGCTCAGATAGTCCCGGTAGGGGTGCACGCGTGGGATGGCACTGTGATCACTGTCGGTGGCGTAGAGCGTCAGTAGGTCACGGACCAGCAGCGGCATCGACCATCCGTCGAGGAGGATGTGGTGGTTGGTCAGGATCAACCGATACGCGTTGTCTCCGGTTCGCAGAAGCAGGAACCGCAGCAGGGGCGGCGTGGCCATGTCGAAGCCTCGCACCCGATCCGCATGGAGGAGCTCGCGTATCTCGGTTGCCTGTTCGGTGGGGGCCAACGGAGAGATGTCGATCTCGGTCCACGGCACGTCAACGTCGGCGCTGATCACCTGCACCGATCGCCCACCGGTGTCGGTCGTGAACGCCGCGCGCAGGTTCTCATGACGGTCGAGCAACGCCTGTGCGGCGCGGTGCAACCGGGACGCGTCGACGCCGTCGAGTTCGAGTGCGAGTTGGACGGTGTACGCGTCGACTGTGTGTTCGGCGTAGCGGGCGTGGAAGAGCAGTCCGGATTGCAGCGGTGAGAGGGACCAGACGTCGGTCAGTGTCGGGAACTCGCGCTCGAGGTGGTCGATGGAATCCTGGTCGAGGTCGATCAGGTCGATGTCCGACGGGGTGAGTCCCCCGCGTTCGCTGTGTTCGGCATAGGTGGCCAGCGCGCGCAACGCCTGCACCCAGAGGTCGGCGATGGCGCGAGCATCGCGCTCTGCCAGCACGCCGGTGGGATAGGCGATAGTGGCACCGATGTGCGGTGCGCCCGAGATCGCGGTGGTGACGACGTTGACGTCCAGGACCGAACCCACTGGCATCTCGGACCGCGCTGCCGCTTCCAGATCGACGTCCCGGGCCAGTGCCCAGTCCCCCAGTGACTCTCCTGCTTCGGTGCCGGAGAAACGGCCCAGATAGTTGAACGAGATCTGCGGTTGGCGGAGGTCTTCGAGTTCCGCTCGACCCACCTCGTCGAGGTAACGCAGAACTCCGTAGCCGATGCCGCTGTCCGGAACACCCAAGAGTTCTTCCTTGACACGCTTGAGCACCACCGCTGCCTCTGGGGCGCTGCTCATCACTTCCGCGATGTCGATGCCGGCGAGGTCGATCCGCATCGGGAAGACGCTGGTGAACCAGCCGACCGTGTGCAGGACGTCCGCACCGGGCACCACGTGAGCTTCGCGTCCGTGGCCCTCCATCGAGATGAGTACGTTGTCGGTTCGTATGCCCTGTGCCTGCCTCCACTGCGTCAGTGCCAGTGCGAGAGCAGCAACGAGACCGTCGTTGACTGATCCACCGAAAAGCGCCGGAAGCGTGGTCAGGACTGTGTCGGACAGTTCGACGGGTACGTCGGCGACAACTCGGCCGACCGAATCGAACGTGTCGAGCCGCGGGTCCAGCGGCCGGGTTCCGATCAGCGGGTCGGCACCTTCGAGTATCGAACGCCACCGGGGCAATTCGACTCTTCGATCGGGCGCGATGTCGCGGAGCGCATGCGACCAACGACGAACCGACGTGCCCGAGTACGACGGCTCCGGTTCCTCGCCTGCATCGATGCGGTGGAAAGCCGACGCAAGTTCCGGCACGAGGACGCGCCAGGAGACACCGTCGACGGCGAGGTGGTGGATCACCAGGAGCAGCCGGCCGGCGTTGCGCACGCCGGACAACCAGACGACCCGCACCATCACGCCCCGGCCGGGGTCGAGTTCTCGACGCGCACCGCCCAGTGCGTCGACGATCGCCGCGTCGAACACCGCGGTGCCCGGCTCGGCCTCTACCTCGATCACCCGGCAAATATTCTCGGCTGCAACAGATCCCGGCTCGCCGACAACAAGCCTGCGCTCGCCGTCGAGCTCGAGGCGTGCGCGAAGGATGTCGTGACGATCGAGAACAACTTGAAGAGCCGCGGTCAACTGCTCCACACTGCGAAGCCCATGCGGCGCGTTGAGAAGAGTCGCTTGGGAGAACGAATCGAGACCTCGGAGATCGGAGCCGAGCCGGTCGAGCCACCACTGAGCCACCGGCATCAACGGCACGTGGCCCACGCCGTCTCCGGGAAGTTCCTCTAGCACCTCGGGTTCGTCGTCCTTGGTCGATGCCAGCAAAACCGCAAGACCGGCGACCGATTTCACCTCGAAGACGTCACGCGGGGTGAAGACGAGCCCGGCATCGCGGGCACGGGCGACGAGCTGAATCGACATGATCGAATCGCCGCCCATCGAGAAGAACGAGTCGTCGACGCCCACCGATTCGACACCGAGGACATCGACGAACAAGGCGGCCAGCGTGCGTTCGGTATCGGATTCGGCGGCCCGCGAGCGTGCCTGGGTTGCTCGCAAGTCGGGAACCGGCAGGGCTCGGCGGTCGAGCTTTCCGTTGGCAGTCATCGGCAGTTCGTCGAGAACGACCACGACCGCAGGAACCATGTACGGGGCCAGAGCCGAGCCCGCGAACGCGATGACGGCCTCGGGATCCACAGTCTGAGCGTCGTTGGCAGGCACGACGTATCCGACGATCCGTGCGGCGCCTCCGTCACGTTCGAGCGTGGTCACCACGGAATGTGCAACGCCGGGATAGCGAGCCAGAACTGCCTCGATCTCGCCGAGTTCGATGCGGAATCCGCGAATCTTGACCTGGAAATCGCCTCGACCCTGGTACTCGAGTTCTCCGTTCTTGTTCCACCTGGCGAGGTCGCCGGTTCGGTACATCCGTGTGCCCGCACTGCCCGCGGGATTGGGCACGAATCGTTCGGCGGTCGTGCCGGCGCGGTTTCGGTAACCGCGGGCGAGTCCGTCGCCGCTGACGTACAGCTCTCCCGTCACTCCGACCGGGACGCGGTGCAGGCGATTGTCGAGGACCCACGCGGTGATGCCGGTCGACGGGCGACCGATCGTCACTCGATCGGTCGGGGACATCGGCTCGGTGATGCTGGCGACGACCGTCGATTCGGTTGGTCCGTAGGCATTGATCATGATCCGGTGATCGCTGACCCAGGCGGCGACGAGGTCCGGTGGGCAGACGTCGCCGCCGGTTCCGATGCACACCAGCTCGTTCAGTCCGCTCGGATCGACCGTGGCCAGTGCGGCTGGTGTGATGAAGGCGTGCGTGACGTGCTGGTCGGCGATCAGACTCGTCAGTTCGGTTCCGCCGATGATGCTCGGTGGGGCGATGACCATCGTGGCCCCGGCACCAACAGCCATCAGGAGTTCGAGAATCGAGGCGTCGAAGCTCGGTGAGCTGAAATGCAGCGTGCGCGAGGTCGACTCGACGCGGAAGCGGCTGCGTTCCTGCTCGGCGAGTGCCGAAAGCCCACGGTGAGTGACCATGACGCCTTTGGGGACGCCGGTGGAACCGGAGGTGTAGATGACATAGGCCGGGTTGTCCAGGGACACCGCAGCCAGCAGCTCCGAGGCATCTATCCGCTGATCACCGATCTGTTCGAGGGTTGCGAGTGTCTTTGCCTGATCGAGCAGAACGGCGTCTGCCTCGTCGGGGACGACACCCGCATGCTCGGCGGTGGTGAGAACGACGCCCGCTCCCGAGTCGTTGATCATGTGGTGCACGCGGTCGACGGGATACGCCGGGTCGACGGGTACGAATGCAGCGCCGGACCGGGCAACCGCCCAGATCGCGACCACGGATTCCAGTGAGCGTGATAATGCCAGGGCGACAACGGATTCCGGACCGACCCCGCGGCTGATCAACAGTCGTGCAAGCCGGTTGGCGCGGCGGTCCAGATCGGAGTAGGTCAGATGGCGGTCGCCGAAAATCAGTGCAGTCCTCTGCGGTTCGTCGACGTACTTCCGCTCGAGCAACGTCGAGAAGTGAACCTGCTCGGGAAGTTCCGGTGTGACGGCGCGAATCGTGTCGAGATCACTCACGAGATCGATGTCGCCGACCGGCGTGTGCGGTGATTCGGTGACAGCACCGAGAATCCGAACCAGGTATCGAGCGAAACCTTCGACGGTCGACTCGTCGAACAGGGCGCTGGCGTAGGTGAACCCGGCCTCGATTCCGGCCGGCCGGCCGTCGTCGTCGAAGGTCTCGGCAAGCGTG
>NZ_LVCT01000777.1:0-22684 GCF_001647205.1 Rhodococcus sp. EPR-134 | reverse complement strand
AACTCCAGCATCACCTGGAACAACGGTGAATGCGACGTCGACCGCTCCGGAGCCAGCGCATCGACGACGCGCTCGAAGGGGACGTCTGCGTGAGCGAAGGCGTCGAGGTCGGTGCTGCGAACTCTGGCCAACAGATCGGTGAACGAGGCGGCGGGGTCGACGTCGGCGCGCAGGACCAACGTGCCGACGAACATACCGACCATCGGATCCAGCAGGGCATTTCCGCGCCCGGCGATCGGTGAGCCGATCGTGATGTCTTCCATGCCGGACAATCTCGCCACGAGCACTGCGTATGCGGCGTGTACCGCCATGAACATACTGCTTCGGTGTTCGATCGCGGTTTCGCTCAGACGACGGTGGATGCCGGCATCGATGTCGAATCGAACGACGCCGCCCGAGAGATCCTGCACACGCGGACGCGGTCGATCTGCGGGGAGCGCAAGAAGTTCGGGAACACTCGCCAGTTGACGTGTCCAGTACTCGAGCTGACCGGCAAGAGTGCTGTCCGCTTCGTCGATCCGACCGAGAGCCCTTTCCTGCCAGATGGCGAAGTCCGCGTACTGGACCGGAAGAGGAGACCAGTCGGGCGCCTCACCTCGATGCCTTGCCGAGTACGCGCTCATCACGTCGAACGCCAACGGTACCATCGAGAATCCGTCGGCGCAGATGTGATGGACGACCACGGTCAGGACGTGATCTTCTTCGTCGACCTCGATCAGTTCCGCCCTGATCGGTGGAGCCTGCGTGACGTCGAAGCCCCTCGAGGTGAGACGTTCGATCTCCCCGAGTACCGCTTCGGCGTTCGCGGCGACAACCGGCAGCGCGCCCAACGCTTCACCGGGTTCGACAATCACCTGCGCCGGCACTCCCTCGATCATGGGAAACAGCGTGCGCAGCGATTCGTGGCGAGTAAGCACGTCGGTGATCGCGCCCTCCAACACGGCAACGTCCAATCGGCCTCTCAGCCTGATCGCTATGGCGACGTTGTACGCCGCGGACGTGACGTCGAATTGATTGACGAACCACATGCGCTTTTGTGCCAGCGACAGCGGGATCGTCTGTGGCCGCGGCAATGCCTCGAGCGGAAGGACTGCCGCTCCCCCTCGTGCCGTGGCGCACTCGACCGCCAACTGCGCAACGGTCGGCGCGTCGAACAACTCTCTGATCGACAAGTTCAACGACAGCGAATCGTTCACGCGCGCCACAGCGCGTGCAGCGACGAGGCTGTTTCCGCCGATCTCGAAGAAGTTGTCGTGAACACCGACTGCCCCGGATTCCAGAAGCTCCTCGAAGATCGCCGCCAACTGCGCTTCGAGCGGTGTTCGCGGCGCCAGATACGTCTGCGAACTGTCGAAGCTGGGCGCGGGCAGAGCCTTCCGATCAAGCTTGCCGGTCGAACCGAGAGGGAACACGTCGAGGGCGATGACCACAGCGGGAACCATGTAGGCCGGAAGGAGACCTCTCAACTCGGTGCGTAGGCCGTCCGTGTCGATCGAAGTGCCGGTCTCGGCGATGACGTAGCCGACCAAACTGTCACCGACCACGTCGTCGTGATGGACGAGAGCAGCAGCTTGCGCGACACCGGGCAGCCTGAGCAACGCTGCTTCGACCTCGGCGAGTTCGATGCGCTGCCCGCGGATCTTGACCTGGAAATCGCGTCGACCGACATAGTCGAGCAGCCCGTCGGCGCGCCACCGGACGACATCACCGGTTCGGTACATCCGGGTGCCAGACGGGCCGTACGGGTCGGCCACGAACCTGTCGGCGGTGAGATCGCTGCGCCCGAGGTATCCACGCGCCAGTTGCACTCCCGCCAGATACAGCTCGCCGTGAACGCCGACCGGAACCGGATGCAGCCGCCCGTCGAGGACATAGAGCTGGGTGTTCCACACGGGCGCACCGATGGGAACGGTGACGGTCATGTCGGGGGTGAATTCGGCGGCGCTGACGTCGACGGCAGCCTCCGTGGGTCCGTACAGGTTGAACAGTCCCGCAGAACTCAGACGGGTGAACGCCTCCGCAGTGGTAGGCGCGAGCGCTTCACCGCTGCAGAACACCTGACGCAGGCTCGCACACTGCCCGGCAGTCGCGGCAGCGACGAATTCCGCGAGCATCGACGGAACGAAGTGCGCCGTCGTGACGCCTTTTTCGGCAATCAACGCCGACAGGTACCCGGGATCACGGTGCCCGTCCGGTTCCGCGATCACCAACTGCGCGCCGGTCTGCAGGGGCCAGAACAGTTCCCACACCGAGACGTCGAAGGTCACCGGAGTCTTGTGCAGCACCACGTCCGACGCGTGAAGGGGGTACGTGTCCTGCATCCACAGCAGGCGATTGACGATCGAACGGTGTGATACTGCAACACCTTTCGGTCGACCCGTCGATCCGGACGTGAAGATCACGTAAGCAGCATTGTCCGGGCGCAGGGGTCCGAGCCGATCAGCGTCGGTGATCGGCGCCGTCGTGGACAACTGACGATCGAGATCGACGTCCACGATCGGGACTCGCGCGGGAAGAGCGCCGTGGTCCTGGGGCCGGCTCAGCACGCAGATCGGTTCCGCGATGTCGAAGACGTACGCGATGCGCTCGGCGGGATGATCGGGGTCCACCGGGACATATGCCGCACCGGCACGGATCACGGCGTGGACCGCGACGAGTAGTTCCGGTGACCGTCGAATCGACACCGCGACGCGCATGTCCGGGCCGACCCCGCGGGCGATGAGGGTTCTGGCAAGTTCACCGACTCTCGCGTCGAACTCCGCATAGGTCAGTGTCCGCTCGCCGTAGACCAGCGCGGCCCCCTCGGGTGTCCGGGCTGCCTGCTCCGCCACCAGGTCCGAGAGGGTGGTGATCGGTACGGCGTGTTCGGTGGCATTCCAACGCTCGAGGACCAGTTCCGCCTCGCCCGGAGCTGTGAGACCGACGTCGCCGACGACGGATTCCGGGTAGGCAGCTACCGCGTCGAGGAGCATCGTGAAGCGATCAGCGAGGCCGGACATGGTGTCCGAGTCGAAAAGCTGGCTGGCGTAGTTCAACTGGCCGTCGAGATGGTCGCCGCGGTCGGTGAGAATGACCTGAAGATCGAACTTTGCCGCGCCCGTCGACAGTTCGTCGACCGTGACCTCGAGCTCGGGCAAAGTGACCTCGGTGGGAGCGGCGCCCTGCATCACCAGCATCACCTGGAACAGCGGCGCCTGGTTGTCTGCGAGGGATTCGACGAGTACGTCGTACGGCACTTCGGTGTGCTGCAAGGCCGCCACGTCGACGTCGCGGACGCGGGTGAGAACTTCACCGAAGGTGAGTCCCCCCTCGAGAACCGTCCTCAGCACCACCGTGTTGACGAACATTCCGACGACGTCGTCGAGAGCGCGCTCGCTCCGCCCGGCCACCGGAGTGCCGATCGTGATGTCGTTCGCTCCGGATTCTCGGCTGAGCAGGACGGCCAGCGCGGCGTGGATCACCATGAACACGCTGACATCGCTGCGCGCCGCGATCTCGCCGACCCGGCGGTACGTCGCGGAGTCGATCCGGAAATCGAGATCGTCACCGCGCAGCGAGACACCCGCAGGGCGCGGATGATCCATCGGCAGTTCCGCGAGCTCACCGCGTTCGGTGAGCGTGTGCGACCAGAACCGCAACTGCTCGGCAAGAATCGAATCCGGGTCGGACGCTTCACCGAGCGCTCCGCGTTGCCACTCGCTGAAATCGCCGTACTGCACTTCGAGTGGCAGCCACGCCGGCACGCGTCCGCTCGCCCGCGAGGCGTACGCCACCATCACGTCACGAGCCAGCGGCGCCATCGACAGGCCGTCTGCTGCAATGTGGTGCACGACGAGGACCAAGGTGTGCTCGCGCTCGTTCACCTCGAGCAGAGTCGCGCGGATCGGCACCGATTCGCTGACGTCGAATCCCTCTCGCGCGAGCTCACTCGCCCGCGCCGAGGTCGCTGCGGCAGGCACCGTTTCCACCTCGAGATGATCGAACATGTCGTCTACACCGAGAACGTGCTGGACGGGGCCACGCGCACTCTCGGGGAAAACGGTCCGCAAGATCTCGTGTCGAACGATGACGTCCCGCAGCGCGGTGAACAGTGCATCGACGTCGAGATCGCCGGTCATCGAAACCGCGATCGGAATGTTGTACGCCGGCGAACTCGGATCGAGTTGATTGGTCAGCCACATTCGTTGCTGCGCCAGAGATACCGGTATCCGGTCAGGGCGATCGATACGCGTCAGTGCCGGGGCACGTGTGTTCCGCGAGTCCGCGAGGTCGGCACGTGCTGCCAGAGCGGAGACGGTCGGCGCCTCGAAGAGGTCGAGAACGCTCAGCGTCGTTCCGAGAGCTCCGTTGACTCGCGACACGACGCGGGTCGCGATCAACGAGTCACCGCCGAGGTCGAAGAAACTGTCGTCTGCTCCCGCCCGGGTGATACCGAGCAGATCGCAGAACACCGCCGAAATTCGCTTCTCGGTCGAGGTCTCGGGGGCACGGTATTCAGCCGACCCGCCCACAGAATCGATGTCCGGTAACGCTTTCCTGTCGATCTTTCCTGCCGGAGTCAACGGAATGGAGTCGAGGACGACGATCCGCGCCGGAACCATGTGGGCTGCCAACGAAGATCTCGCGTGGGCGACCAGCTCGGAGTTGTCGATGTGTGTGCCCGCAGCCGCCGTGACGTACGCCGCCAACAGTGTTTCCCCACTCGGGCCCGCAACTCCGGCGGTGACTGCCTGTGCGACGCTCGGGTGGCGGCGCAGCACGTCGTCGATCTCGCCGAGCTCGACGCGGAAACCGCGGATCTTGATCTGGAAGTCGCTCCGGCCGAGGTACTCCAGCTCACCCTCGCCGTTCCACCGCGCGAGGTCACCCGTGCGGTACATGCGCTCTCCCGCAACACCGTTGGGGTCGGCAACAAATCGTTCGGCCGTAATCGTGGCACGCGCGTGGTACCCGCGCGCCAAACCGACACCGCTCACATAGAGCTCGCCGGCGACACCGATCGGCACCGGTTGAAGCCGCGAGTCCAGGAGGACGGTTGCGGCTCCGCGCATCGGCTTCCCGATGGTGACGGGAACATCGCTGCTCAGCGGTCCGGTCAGAGTGGCGACGACGGTGGTTTCGGTCGGTCCGTACGCGTTGAACATCGAGCGTCCGTGTGACCACTGATCCACCAGCGCGGGTGAGCATGCGTCGCCGCCGGTCACGACCACTCGTAGATCCGGTAGGCCGGCGGGATCGACTGTTGCCAGCGCGGCCGGGGTGACGAAAGCGTGGGTGACCCGTCCGATACGCATCACCTGTGCCAGTTCGTCGCCGCCGTACACGGTGGGCGGCGCGATCACCATCGTTGCCGCGCCCCCGAAGGCAAGGAGGAGTTCGAGGACTGAAGCGTCGAAGCTCGGCGAAGAGAAATGCAGGGTGCGGTCTCCAGGTTCGACTCCGAACCTGACTCGTTCTTCGTCGGCGAAGCTGCTCAGCCCGCGGTGACTGACCACGACGCCTTTGGGGACACCGGTGGAGCCGGACGTGTAGATGAGGTATGCCGGATCGTCGTAGCTCAGGCGCGTACGCCGCTCGGCGTCGTCGACCGGTGCATCGGACTGGTGCGAGGTGTCCAGTTCGTCGAGGAGCAGCCAATCCACCGAATCGGCGAGCCCGCCGTGGTGCTCCCCCACACTGATTCCGACTACAGCTCCCGAATCGGTGAGCATGTGCCGAACACGATCCTCGGGGTAGTGCGGATCGATCGGGAGGAAGGCACCGCCGGTCTTGGCCACCGCCCACGTCGCGGTCACCGATTCGAGAGACCTCGACAGCGCAAGGGCGACATAGGTGCCGGGGCCGACTCCCCTGTTGATCAGTTCACGGGCGAGTGTGTTCGACTCGGCGTCGAGATCCCGGTAGCTCACCTCACGATCACCGAAAACAAGCGCTGGGGCATCGGGGTTCACAGCCGAGGCCCGGCGGAGAATATCGGGGAGAGTCAACGGGGAGGACGCGGTCGCTCCTCGCGCCGGTACCAGGGACTCACGCTCGAAGTCGTCGAGGAGATCGAGGTCTCCGACCGGCGTTCGCGGGGCTGCTGCTGCGCCTGCAAGGATCCGCACCAGTCGCGAGAGGAAGGCTCGGACCGTGGATTCGGCGTAGTGCTGCGTGGAGTACGCAACCTCGAGGGCGCCGGTATCTGCGTGGACGTCGATCGCCACGTCGAGGCCGGCAATCGTGGTCTCCTGCGAGCCGTCGTTGAGGTGGACGTGCAACTCGGGCAGTGCGGGGACACCTGCCGCCGATCGAATCGACAACGTATCGCGTTCTCGAGCAAGAGAACTCACGAACTCGTCGAACGGCGCCGCCGGATCGACCTCGCAGCGCAGGGGCAGAGTTCCCCACTCGGTCCTCGTTCCGATCAGCACGTCCCGGCGCTCGGTCGATCTCGACAGCAACGCAGCAAATGCGGCATGGACAACGGCAAAGAGGGAGACGCCTTCCGTGCGCGCAAGTTCGGCGACCGCGGGATCGAGTGGGACGCTCAGCCGATTCGTACCGGTGGGCTCCGCTTCGGAGTCGATTCGCTCGAGGCCCAGTGTCTCGAGGTCCAGTGTGGAGCCCTCGTCGGAGTCCCCCAGGTATCTCGCCCAGAACCGCTCGAGTTCCCTGCGCTGTGCACTGCGCGCCCCTGCCTCGGCACTTGCCGGATGAATCCGGTTCATCGGCGTACCGGCCGGTGCTGCTGTCAGTTCTGCGACCAACTCGGTGAACGCCCGGTGGTGCTCGGCCAGTTCGTCGTGTCCGTAGCGATTGGGGTTTCCGCGAAAGTCGATCAACGTCTGCGCCGGATCGCCGCTCTGGTACACGTTGACCAGCAGATCCTCGACCGGACCCGACGTGACGATGTGATACTCACCGGTCAGTGGCCCGAGGGTTATCTCCTGCCGGAAGAGTATCACATTCATCATCGGGCCGGACAGACGCGCGTCGCCGACGGTCAGACCGGCATCACGCCGGATGTCCTCGAGGCTGCATCGCTGATGACGAAGCGCACCGAGAAGTTCGAGTTGCACGCGCCCGACCAGATCGTCGACACTTTCGTCCGGGTTTACGTGGATGTGTAGCGGCGCGACGTTGACCAGCATTCCGCCGGACCGCTGCAGCGGTGCCGTCGTCCTCGCGGAAACCGGCAGGTTGATCAGCACGTCGTCGTAGCCGGTACTGCGGGACAGGTAGCACGCCAGTGCCGAAATCAACACTGCGGCCGGAGTTGCACCGGAACGTGAATTCCACTCGTCCAAGGCAGCAAGGCTGTTCGCCGACATCGCGGCACTGACGAGTTCACTGCGTGCAGTCGGGGGTCCCTCACGGGTGGCCAACGTCGAACCGTGTTCGACGCCCGACACACGCTGGGCCCAGTACTCGCGGTCGGCTTCGAATCGGCTCGATTCGCGGTACTTCTGGTCGAGCTCGGACAGCGTCGTGACGTCGAGCGCCTTGTTCACCGCAGGCTCTCGACCTTCGACGGCTGCGGTGTAGATCGCCGCAATCCGATTGACGATCGTCATACCGCTGTATCCGTCGAGAGCGACGTGATGAATCCTGGTGTACCACAGGTAATCCCGATCACCAGTTTGAAGAATTGTCATCTCGACGAGACGATCGCGAGTCAGATCGAGCGTCGTCGCGTAATCGTTGTCCATCCACTCCGAGGCAGCCTGCCGAGGGTTCTCACGCTCGCGGAAGTCGAAGTAGTCGATGCCCGGGTCGATTGTGAAGTCCACGATCTGGCAGGGCTCCCCATCCGGGTACATCAACCGTAGAAACGGCGATTCGAACTCGTGGGCAGCCTCCACCGCGGCGCGACTGAGCAGTTGCATGTCCAAATCGCCGTGGAACTCGATGTACTGCGCGATGAAGTACGGGACCGTCGGGTGAAGTTGCTGCGCAAACCACATGCTGCGCTGCACCGCAGACAGGGGGAACGCTCCTGCCGGCAGGCTTCGCGATCCGGTGAGCGGGTCGATCCTCTTGTCGGTATCCATCACGACCACCCCCACACAGCGTTGTGACGATCAGCGTTGTCACGATCAGCGCCGGGAAGTGTGGCTCGGGGATTGAAGAGAAACATCGCACCGCCTCGATATCGAGTGGAAACCATGTGGCGATCCTGCGAGAGCGCAGCCGAAGGTCATCGACCTCGACGAAGGGTCGCTTCGAAGTCCGAACCTCCCCGAAGGTCCGAACTCAGGATCAAAATTTGTCGTCGTCAGGCGTCAGGAGCACCGCAGTGTTGCAGTGCTCGACGCAAGGCTAGAAACCGGTTGCCCACACCTGCTCTACCGGAAACGTTCGGCTTCGCGGGCAAGCTCGGTCAACCGTTCACACAACTGTGTGAGCTCTGAACTCTCTGCGCCCTCGGCAACTGCTGTCGCCACATCTTCGGCAGCGCATCGGACCTCGAACATCCGATCCACGAGTTCGACCGCTTCGACTGCGGTCAAGATGACGGCGTCAGCCGGGATCGACGTGCCCTTGACGGCATTGCGCTGCTCGTACGCACGCTGTCGACAAGACTGGCTGCAGTACCGGCGTCGACGACCGACACCGGTCACCGCGACCTCTCGACCACACCACACACACGGGTTTCCCGAACGCGCAGACTGCGGTGATCCGACGCGTCTGCTCTCAGCCATGAATCGACACTGTACTCGAGATTCGGACGCCTTCGATGAACGCGCACGGTACCCGGTAAGATGGAGAGGTTGCGTCTTCTCGCCACACGGGAACCAATCGGGTGCTCGTGGCGTTGTAGATGAGTGTGAGCGTCTACTCCCCAAGTCAGGGCGCCCACCAGCGGTGACGAACGAAGAGAGGACACCACCATGGCAGATCGCGTACTTCGAGGTAGCCGACTCGGAGCTGTGAGCTACGAGACCGACCGTGACCATGACCTCGCGCCCCGTCGTATGGCCAAGTACAAGTGCGAGAACGGCGAGATCTTCGACATCCCGTTCGCGGACGAAGCCGAGATCCCCGGCACCTGGTTGTGCCGAAACGGCCTCGAAGGCACCCTCATGGAGGGGACTGCTCCCGAAGCCAAGAAGGTCAAGCCTCCCCGCACCCACTGGGACATGCTGCTCGAGCGTCGCTCGGTCGAGGAACTCGAAGAGCTCCTCAAAGAGCGTCTCGATTTGCTGAAGGCCAAGCGTCGCGGCGCATGAACTAGCACTTCGATCAAGACCGTCCGGTTCTACACCGGGCGGTCTTTCTCGTTCTTCGGGGAGTGATCGTTCACAAGTCGACGTCATACTTCGGCCCTTCTTCGACGTGGCAACTTCAGGATGCTTCGCGGTCCTCAAAGACACTTCAGGGCAACGTCATTCAGCATCCAGGCGCACTCGCGGGCCGACAGTGCGCAAATCCTGGACTTGCGCTGAAGAACCATCGGCACTGCTTCGTGCACCAGTGTGAGCTGTATCCCCCACCCCGCGACACACCAAACTTCGGTACACCAAACTTCGATACGGAGTGAACTGGTAGCCCAGTCACTCGGCCGGGTTGCTTGCCAAGTGACGATGGCAAGCAACCCGGCCGACTGGGGTGTGGGTGAATGATTTGCGGTGCTGAACGGTTCTTCCGCTACTTCCCGGTCACCGAGTGATGCTCTGTGCCGCGGTTCCTTGGCGGAGGCGGGTGATTTCGTTGCGTGATTCGACGACCTGGGGGCTGTCGTCGCCCTTGCTGACAGCTAGGTCGCTGCACAGATCCAGCGCGGCACGAACGATATGTCGTCGTTGGCGACGTTCGGTGCGAGTGGGTGCGGCTTTCGCGTAAGTGCGTTGTTGTCGCCATCCGCCGGCGGCTGTCACCTCGGCGTCGGTCAGGACGCCGGACTCGATTTCCGGGGCGAGAATGTCACGGACGAAGTGGGATTCACGTGGGTGCGCCCAGACGAACGCGATCCACAAGGCAGTGAACGCGAAGACGATGTCGCCGATCATGATGACGAACACGAGCGAACTGCTGCCGCCGGCGATCGCGAGCATGGAATCCCACACGCCGTGGATCAGGATGGGTGCCACGATCAACGCCAATCCGCGTCCGATCCGCCGGGGCTGGGCCGGGGTGCCGATCAGATAGATCACGCCGGCGCAGAAAAGGGCGGTGAACAGGGGATGAGAGACGATGTCGGAGTAGGTGCGGGTGGCGATGGAACCGAGCAGGCCGTCGGTTTGGTGGGCGCCGAAGCCCTGTGTTGCGCCGGCAATCGAGTACAGAAAGTCTTCGCTGGTCTGAAATCCCAAGCCGATGAAAGCACCGAGGAGCAGGCCGTCGGTTGCGGTGCGCACCAGGCGTGGTGCAAGCGCGAGGAGGACTACGATGCCGATGCCTTTGGCGGTTTCCTCCACGAAGGGTGCAGAGAGGCCCGCATGCCAGTCCTGAGCCCATACCTGCCCGAAAATCTTCGAGTAGAGCGAACCGACTGCTCCGTTCGCGGGTACTGCGATAGTGAACGTTGCTGCGGTGGCGCCCCAGATGAAGCCGGTGACCACTAGTCCTACGGGTTGGCGTTCGTAGCGGTCGATGTGCCGGAACCACCATGTCCAGACCGCGGCGCTGATGACGCCGACGATGCCGGCAACGAGGAGTGCGCGCCCGAAGTATCCGGCGAAGGGAGCAAACATCTGCCAGCCTTTGACGAGGCCGAATCCGCACATCCACAGGTATATCCAGAACACGACGTTGCGTGGCTGGAAGAAGTGAAATTTCTCGCCCCAGGCCGTCGTATCGAATGCGCGGGAGCGGGTTTCGAGGAGATCGGTGCTCACTTGGTGTCTCCCTCGTGTGTGCCGATAGAGGCGATCATGTCGGTGATTTCTCGACTGCGGGCGGCGATCTGATCGGGTGGGCCGACTACCTGTACCCGAATTCCCTTGCCGTCGACGACGAATGTGGTCACCGATCCGGCGGACCGCGGAGTGTCAAAGCTGACCTGGACGCCGCTCAGACCCCCGGCGGTGCTGATCGGCTGGCGCGCACCGGAGACCGCAAGCACGGAACTGCCGTTCGTCGCAAGACTCACGGCATCTGTTTGGGAGAGGAGTTCGTCGGCAGTTCCACTGAATGTGTCGGCGTCGACGCTCACGGTGACGGTGCCATCGGTCAACGTCACACGTGGGAGCGAATCGGACGCGCCATGTTGGTCGGTTCGGAAACCACTGTCGACATTCCAGCCCGCAGGTGCGGCGAAGGAGACCGTTTCGGTCACGGCCATCCGGTCTCCGGCGCCGGTTGGATCTTCGGAGGAGACAGCGGAATCGATGGCGGGCACGATCACGGTCCAGAGCATCCACACCGCCAAGATCGCGAGGGCGTGTGGGAAGACTCGTGTGTCGAATCCGAGGAAGCGGTGATCCGCTGGTGGACGTCTTCCGTGTAGGGGCTCGTGCTTGTGTGCAGTACTCGAAATAACGCTCAATTTCCCTCGTTTCCATTGCACGGCAGGTGCACTGACTATCGCAGAAACGGACAAATTCCGTGCATCAGCCGGCACCTGCCGGTCATCGAGACGATCGTGCACCAAGTTCCCGTAGGCGCGAGATCACCGAGAGCTCCTAGTCGACGGTGAACCGTCGCATCGCCAGATGTCCGAACACGCCGACCAGAATCAACGTGACGCCTGCGGTCACGGAAACGGAGTCGGTCACCAACCCCGCGATGCCGGTCACGGCTACGAACACCGGCAAAAAGTCGAACAGCCTGAAAATCGACTGCGGTGGTTCGGTTTCGAGGCCCTGAGCCTGAGCGGCCTTGTTCGGCGCATACTCGGGGTACCACTCGGTGAAGGAGATCGCGAAGAAGGTTCCGAGCAACTGCAGAATCCATCCGGTCCAGAAGTTGTCACCGTCGTGCAGCAGTGCGTCTCCGAACAGGCCCACTACGGCCGACCAGGTGAAGGCGAGAGCCCACACCGCCGTAATGACGTAGTTGATGCGCAGAAACAGTGGCGTCGTCCAATACTCTTCAGGCGTCGACTCTTTCGCGTACTGCAAAGTGAAAGGATTGCGGAGCAGGATCGATCCGAAGGCAAAGACCACCAGCGCGATGTTGGTCAGTTCGCCTCCCCAGAGTTCGAACCACCGAATCGTGTTCGCCGACGCGAGGAGGCCGATGGCCGCCAGAACGCCGAAGAACACGACGTCGAAGACCTCCAACAGCTTCACGGTGCCGCCGCGCCGGTGACTGGCCGCCAAGATCAGCAGCGACAACCCGAGGGCTGCGGCCGCGGATTCCTCGAACCTTCCCGGCCCGGAGAGCAAGGACAGCAAGATCCACGGCGACAGGCCGGCGAGCGGTGACTGCAGAACCGCGTCGACGACACTGGTTTTGTGAACTGCATCCCGGGGCTCGGACTTGTCTGGCTCGGTTTTCTCAGGCTCGGTCACAAGAAGCCGCCTTACGCAGGAACGGGTGGCACAGCGAGTACCCGCGTAGGCGCTCCTCGGAACATCGGCAGCCCTAATATCCGATGCTCGGCTCAGATTGCCGCAGTCTCCTCGGGTGAGTGCTCAGCCTGATCTCGGCGCCGGGCCAGCACTGCCATGGCAATCGCGCCGACCGCGATGATGCTGAGCACGATCTCCGGCACCGGACCTACTCGGCTGGCAAGGGTGGAGCTGGTCGAGAGCGGCACCTTCGCCACCAGGGCCGCCGGCACGAACAGGTCGGTTTGCGAAGTCACCGCACCGTCGGGAGCGATAATGGCGCTGACACCACTGGTTGCGGCGACAACGACGGCGCGGCCGTGCTCGACTGCCCGCACACGCGACATTGCCAGCTGCTGATAGGTCATCTCGGTGTCCCCGAAAGTAGCGTTGTTGGTCGGTACCGCCAGCAACTGTGCACCGTTGCGCACCGATTCCTGGAACGCCCGGTCGAACGCCACCTCGTAACAAGTCGCGACACCGATGGGTACCCCCGCTGCATGGACAACGCCGTTGCCCTCGCCGGGAACGAAATTGCCCGCGCGATCGGCGTACGAGGAGAAGTTCCGGAAGAAGCTTCGGTAGGGCAGGTATTCGCCGAACGGCTGAATGATCTTCTTGTCGTGCTGTTCCTGAGGACCGTTGGCGCCGTCCCACACGATCACCGAATTGGTGGTCGTACGATCGGCATTCACGAGTACGGTGCCGACAAGAATCGGCGCTCCGATCGCTTCGGAGGCCCGGGTGATGTCGGCAGCGGCATCGGCGTTTCGCAGGGGGTCGATGTCCGAGGCGTTCTCCGGCCAGATCACGACGTCAGGCTGATCGACGCGGCCCGCGTCCACCTCGGCAGCAAGTTTCACGGTTTCGGCGACATGGTTGTCGAGGACCTGCTTGCGTTGCGAGTTGAAGTCCAAGCCCAACCTCGGAACGCTTCCCTGAATGGCGGCGACGGTGATCGTTCGATCACCGGAATCCATGGTGGACAAGAACGGCGACACCGCGAGAGCAATGATCACGGGCACGAGGGCAGCGGCAACAGCTCCGAAGAATCCTCGGTCCCATCGTTTGGCCGCGACAGCGACTGCAACTGCTGCCAAGCCGGTACCGGTCAGGGCCACCGCGAAGCTGAGCAGCGGCGCACCGCCGACACTCGCAAGAGGGAGGAGCCACCCTTCGGATTGACCGAATGCGAGCCTGCCCCAAGGAAATCCGCCGAAAGGAACGCTGGAACGAAGCCACTCGGTGAGCGTCCAGGTCGCAGCAATCCACAAGGGTGCCCATGGCAACCTCGCCACCAGAACCGCAAGCAGCCCGAACAGTCCGATGAACAACGACTCCACCGCGGCCAACGCGATCCACGGGACCGCACCTACGAACACACCGATCCACGGAAGCAACGGCACCAGAAATCCGAGACCAGCCAAGTATCCGTAACCGAAGCCGGCACGAAGGCGCAGTCCGCCGCGCCCGAAGTTCGTCAACACACACGTCAGAAGAGCGATCCCGACGGGCGCCAAGAACCACAGCGGGCGGGGTGGGAACCCTGCGAAGATCAGGAATCCACCTGCGGCCGCGTACAGCGAACGTAGCCATGCGGAACCGGTGAGCACAGCGCTCACACGGGAGCGATCACCGACAGACGCCTCTGCGCCGGCCTCACTCACTCGACGAGCCGCGCTGATAGACGACGCGTCCGCGATGCACCGACTTGATGCAGACCGGAATCGGCGCATCTTCCGCCAGCCTCGGCAGAGCGGGTACGCGCGAGCGCGGATCGGTAGACCATCGCTGAACCGAGTCGGCGGGTGCGCTCACTTCGAGTTCGCCTGCCTCCCACAACACGTAGGAGGCCGGTGCGCCCGGATTGAGGGTTCCCGCGGCGCCGTCCCGCACTCCGCCCGCGCGCCAGGCGCCGCGAGTTGCCGCGGAGAAGGCCGCACGCGGCGAGATTCCACTTCCGTCGGTGCGGTGCTGGACAGCGGCGCGCAGCATCGCCCACGGCTCGATGGGGGTGACCGGGGCGTCGGAGCTGAATGCGAGCGAGACACCCTTACCGGCAGCAGGTGCAAACGGATTCAACGCTGCTGCGCGCTCTACTCCCAGGCGCGTGGCGTACAGACCGTCGGCGCCACCCCACAGTGCGTCGAACACCGGTTGGACGCTAGCGATGACACCCAAGGCGGCAAAGGTTTCCGCGTCGGCCATGGACATCATTTCCGCGTGCTCGAGGCGGTGACCCAACGCGGCGACCCTGGGGCCACCCAGTTCGTCGGCGACCCTGCGGAACGCGGCAGCTGCCGACGAGACGGCGCCGTCACCGATGGCATGGAACCCGGCCTGGACGCCCGCGAGGGTACAGGCCCGGATGTGTGCGGCGATCGCGTCGACGTCGAGGTAGGCATTGCCCGTCGAATCAGGTTGGTCTGCATAGGGTTCGAGCAACCACGCGGTATGCGAACCGAGCGAGCCGTCGATGAAGAGATCCCCGCCGAGTCCGTCTGCTCCGGTTTTGTCGATGAGCGCGCGAGCATCCTCTTCGCTGTCGACACGCTCACCCCAGTAGCCCCGAACCTCCACGCCGTGATCGTGGGCCAACAGTTCCTGGAAATCGGTCAATCCCGAGATGTCCGGTCCCCCGCACTCGTGAACGGCCACGATTCCGCGTGAGGCGCAGAGATCGAGCGCAGCGGTACGAGCAGACGCGCGCTGAGTTTCCGTCAGCAGATTCCGAGCGGCATTGCGCGCCAGGTGGTGTGCGTCGAACGTCAACGGGCCTTCGGCTGAGTATCCAGCGGTGTCGGCGAGGCCGGAGATCCCGTCGCGCAATGCGCTCGAGCACGCGGCCGAGTGAACGTCGATCCGCGAGAGATACACCTTGCGGCCAGGGGCGGCCGCGTCGAGATCTGCGGTCGACGGCGGGGTCTGCTCGGCCCACTCGGTGTCGTCCCAACCGTGTCCCCAGATGACTGCGTCGGGATGGGCAGTTTCGGGGTTCGCGGCTGCGAATGTTCGTACTCGCGAGAGACATTCGTCCAGAGAGTTCGCGCCCACGAGATCGAGGCCGACGAGATTGAGTCCCAGTGCGGTGATGTGGACGTGGGTGTCGACGAACCCGGGAGTGACAAACGCACCACCCAGGTCTTCGATCTCCGCGGCGGGGTGCAACGCCCGTCCGGCGCGCTCGTCGCCGACCCACACGACGGTGCCGTCGGTGATGGCGATCGAGGTCGCATCAGGTGCAAATGAACTGTAGATCCGGCCGTTGACCAGCAGACGAGTAGTCACGAGCACCCAGTCTGCCTGTTAGTACTGCGGCCCCCGCGAACGGGTGGGTGTATCCGTGTCCAGAATCTCACCCTCGAGGACGAGTTCCTTGCCGTTGCTGGCGACGTACTCGGTGGTTTCGGGTGTCTCGACGATGATCTCGCCGTCGATCACCTCGCCGTTTCCGCGCATCCGCGCCGCGTAGCCGACGGTTCCGGCGAAGGCGTCACCACCGGCGGCAAATGCTGCTGCGCGCTTACCTGCCAGGAGCACTGCAAGCGGGCGCAGCGCCCAGCGGGTCGGCGGAATCAGAAGCAGCAGGCCCAGAACCGAAGTCACGAGTCCGGGTACGAACATCAACGCGGAGCCCGCCGCGACCAAGGCGCCGTCGGCGACCGCCAGTGACGGCGATCCCTCACCCCGCGTGGCCTTACGGAACCCGTCCATGACCCTTCGCCACTGCGAGCGCATGAGGATCAATCCGACAAGCGATCCGGCGAGAAACAGCAGCACTGTCCAGGCGACACCGATGGCGTTGCCCACGATGACCAAGGCTGCGATCTCGACGATCACGTAGAGGAGAAATACGGCGGCGATCATGACGTCCCCTTTCAGACGGTCTATTCGTTCAACGCTCGAGGGACCGGTTTTTCTCCCGACAACGACGCAGAGGTGCAAAACAGGTGGGTGCCGTGAGTCACACGGGCCTTCTCTCACGCACGTGCGACTTGCCTGGCGTTAACTAACGCTCCGCTAACGATTCTAAACCTCAAGTTGACGTTGAGACTCTGCGCATGGTCAAGTCACTTCGGGCCGCATTTCCCGGCCTCATGAAATGAAGGAGCCCGACATGAGCCGACTCCCCGGCAAGACACTCGCCCGACGCATTCCCGCTGCCATCGCCGGCACTGCCGCCGTCGTGGCACTCACCGCCGGCAGCGCGATGATCAGCGCGGGAACCGCGGCCGCAGAACCGGTGGTACCCGAAGGAATTGCCGCGCTGATCGCGCAGGCCGCAGCCATCTCCCCCGAAGCCTCTGCTGCTGTTCAGCAGTTGATCGGCACGGCAGGCGCTGATCAGATCACGACCGCTCTCGATCTCCCGGACATCGGCGTCACCAAGCCGCAGTCGTTCATGTACCCCGCACCGACGGTCGGGTGTGGCGTGGCCGGTGAACCCGTCACCGTCACCCTCAGCTCCGCACAGGCCGGTCCGAACTTCCCGTTGCCGCCGTGGGTCGAGGCCGACCATCTCCGTTTCCAGGCAATCCCGGGTTACGTCGGCATACCCAAGACCTCAGGGTTGAGTGTTGCCTGGATCAACGTCGGCACGTTCAAGGGCGGCATCGTCCCGTTGGACGAGAAGTTGCCCGTACTCGATACGCCGTTGCTCTCGAAGGTCG
Source organism: Rhodococcus sp. EPR-134 (assembly GCF_001647205.1). Taxonomy (NCBI): domain Bacteria; kingdom Bacillati; phylum Actinomycetota; class Actinomycetes; order Mycobacteriales; family Nocardiaceae; genus Rhodococcus; species Rhodococcus sp. EPR-134. The sequence goes on along the minus strand of NZ_LVCT01000777.1, from coordinate 5,538 downwards.
TCGACACCGGTGACGGCAAGGTGTTTGCCGCTCTGTTCGGCAATGTCGATTACGCAGACGGGAAGACCTGCATCGTGCTGCCAACAGTGGGCTCTTTTGATGCTTGAGCAGAGCGAAACGCTCGATCCCTGACAGGCGGCTGGCCTACGCGCCCGGAGTCACCAGTCCGGTCTCGTAGGCCAGCACCACAGCCTGCACACGATCACGCAGATCGAGTTTGGTGAGAATGCGTCCGACGTGCGACTTGATCGTCGATTCGGACAGGTACAGCTGCTGTGCGATCTCGATGTTCGACAGTCCCGTGGCCACGTGTCCGAGGACTTCGCGTTCGCGTTCGGTCAGGACGTCGAGAACTACCGGATCGCGCCGGGGCGCCGGACCGTCCACGATGAACCTCGACAGCAGACGACGTGTCACCTTCGGGGAAACAACCGCGTCACCGGCTGCCACGCTGCGGATTGCCGACACGAGATCCTCGGGCGGGGTGTCCTTGAGAAGGAAGCCGCTGGCTCCGGCGCGCAAGGCACCGAGAGCGTGTTCGTCCAGGTCGAAGGTCGTCATCACCAGGACCCTGGATTCGATCCCGGAGGCAAGAATCTGCTCGGTCGCTTTCACTCCGTCGACAATCGGCATCCGCACGTCCATCAACACGACGTCAGGCTTCAGCGCCACCGCCGCTGCGACCGCCGCGGCCCCGTCGCCGGCCTCACCGATGACGGAGATGTCTTCATGAGCTTCGAGCACCATGTTCAGGCCCATCCGCATGAGTTCCTGATCGTCGACTAGCAGCACGGTGATGGGCACGGCGTAAACCTATCGGGCCTGAGACGTCGGTGCCAATGCGATTGCGGCGAGCCGGTATCAATCGTGGATCTCGAGCGGCAACTCTGCGTACACACGCCAACTGCCGTCGGGGCGTCGTCCCGTCTCGAGTGTCCCGTGCAGTACCGCCACCCGCTCACGCATTCCGACCAGTCCATTCCCCGAACCGTGGGAGAAGGTCGAACTCGACGTTCCGTTGTCGACGACCTCGAGCAGCACCGCGGTGTCGGTGCGGCGCACGGTGACTCGTGCCTTCGGATTTGCGCCGGCGTGGCGGAGGACATTGGTCAGTGACTCTTGGACCAGGCGATGAATGCCCAGGCTGACTGAAGGACTGACGTCGTCGAGCTCGCCGGTCAGTTCTAGCCGCACCCCGAGACCGGCGGCACGCATCATCTCGACGACCTTGGCGATGCCGGCAGTTCCGTGTTGCGGCATCGCATCAGTACTGACCTCGGTGCGCAGCAGCGAGACGGTACGGCGAAGCTCGGCAAGGGCGTCGCGTCCGGTGCTGGAGATGTTGCCGAGCGCCTTCTTGGCCAACGCGGGATTGGAATCGACCGCATACGACGCGCCGTCGGCCTGGACGATCATCACGCTGACCGCGTGGGCGACGACATCGTGGAGTTCGCGGGCGATTCGGGTTCTTTCCGTGGCCACCGCATCCTCGGCACGCCGATCCCGTTCGTATTCGGCCACTTCGAGTCTGGCGGCCACTTCCTCGTCGTAGGCGCGGCGGGCGCTCAAGAACTCGGCGGTGATCCAGGCGAGTGCATAGAGCAGGGTCGCAATGATGATCGTGAGGATCACGTCTTCGCGGATGACGAGCAACGAGAGTGTCATGTCCAGGGCAAGGAAGCACGCAAAAATCGCCCCGGTGCGTCGATCGACATACGCAACGAGTGTGTAGAGCGAGACCCCGAGCGCCAACAGGCCTGGATGTTCCGCAGCCGGATCCCCTGTCGCCCACATCATCAAGGTCGCGAAGTACGACATCGACAAGATCGACGCGGCGGAGATACGCGGATATTTGCGACGCCACACGACGGGAAGGCAGATCAGAAATCCGACGACGAGCTGAGGCCACCGCTCCTCACGCGGCGAACTGACGAACGTGACTACCTCGAGCGCGAAGAACACGAGCGCCAGCGCGCTGTCCGCGATCATCGGCTTTCCTCGCAGCCACAGGCTGAACCTCCGCATGTGCTCAAGAGTGTCACAGCTGTGAAAGAGTCACCGCCGTGGATATTGCTGATTGGGGACTGCTGATGACGGCAGCGACGGCGGCGGGTTGGGTCGACGCCGTGGTCGGCGGCGGTGGATTGATTCTGTTGCCGGCGCTCTTTCTGGTCGCCCCGCAATTGACCCCACAGGCGGCACTGGCCACCAATAAATTGACGGCATTCACCGGGACGAGTGCTGCGGTGTACACGTTCTCCCGTCGAATCCCGATGGAGTGGCGGCAGATGGCGCCGGCAGCCGCGTTGGCTGCGGTGACGGCCGCGTGCGGGGCGGCGGCCGTTTCGCTGATCGACAAGAAGTACTTCATTCCGATCGTGATGGTCGTCCTCGTCGCCGTCGCCGTCTTCGTGACCATGCGTCCGACGCTGGGCACCACGATCGCGACCCATCGTCCGACGCAGCGCAAGACCGTCCTCGTCCTGCTGCTCTCCGCCGGACTCATCGGCCTCTACGACGGTCTGCTCGGACCCGGCACCGGCACCTTCCTCATCATCAGCTTCGCGACCTTCCTCGGAACCGAATTCGTTCGGAGCGCAGCGATGGCGAAGGTGATCAATCTCGGTTCCAATTTCGGCGCGCTCGCCTACTTCGCCGTCACCGGGCATGTCTGGTGGAGTTTGGGTTTGGCGATGGCGGTGTGCAACGTTCTCGGCGCGGTCATCGGTTCGCGGATGGCGCTGAGCAAGGGATCCGGATTCGTGCGGATCACGCTGTTGGTGGTCGTGATCGCCATGGTGATTCGCCTCGGATGGCAGCAGTTCGGCTGAGATCGGCGGTCGTCGGCTAGCGGCGTGTGCGTGACCGTCACCCGAGATGTCGATGCAGATTTCCTCGCCCTCCCGCTGCGAGCTGTCGCTGATGCGGCGCTGTCGGCAGCGAGAACGGCCGGCGCCCAGCACGCCGATGTTCGTGTCCACCGCGTGCTCACACAGTCGATCCGCTTGCGCGACGGCGTAGTTCAGGCGGTGTCCGACGGAGACGAGATCGGGGTCGCCGTCCGTGTGATCGTCGACGGCACGTGGGGATTCGCCTCGCACGCCGAGGTGTCCCCCGATGTCGCTGCTGCGCTGGCACGCCAAGCGGTCGAGGTCGCGAAGGCATTGCGCTCGCTCAATCGGGATCCGGTCACCCTCGCCGACGAGCCCGTCTACGCCGACGCGACGTGGGTGTCGCCGTACCTCGAAGATCCCTTCGCGACACCGACGGCCGAGAAGGTAGGCCTGCTGGTCGACTACTCCGGACGGCTTCAAGCCGCCGACGGCGTGGATCACGTAACGGCGAGTGTCCTCCAGGTCAAGGAGCAGACCTTCTACGCGGATCTGGCCGGTTCGTCGATCACCCAGCAACGGGTGCGTCTGCACCCCGAGTTCGAGGCGACCGCCGTCGACAAGTCGGCCGGCAGCTTCGAATCGATGCGCACCTTGGCGCCGCCGGTAGGCCGCGGATGGGAGTACCTCGGGGCGGAGAGCACATGGAACTGGGGCGATGAGCTCGCGCAGATCCCGGAGTGGCTGGCCGAGAAGACCAAGGCACCGACCGTCGAAGCAGGTCCGACCGACCTCGTGATCGATCCGACCAATCTGTGGCTCACGATCCACGAATCCATCGGACACGCCACCGAATACGACCGCGCGATCGGCTACGAAGCGGCCTACGCCGGTACGTCGTTCGCGACGCCGGACAAGCTGGGAACGCTGAAATACGGAACGCCACTCATGCACGTGACCGCCGACCGAAACGAAGAGCACGGCCTGGCCAGCGTCGGATTCGACGACGACGGCGTCGCCTCTCAACGGTGGGATCTGGTGGCAGAGGGAACACTGGTCGGGTATCAACTAGACCGCGTGTTCGCGCCGAGGCTGGGGCTGACGCGTTCCAACGGTTGCTCGTACGCCGACTCCGCACATCACGTTCCCATCCAGCGAATGGCCAACGTCTCGCTCTCCCCCGACCCTTCTACGGACACCTCGACTGCAGACCTGATCTCGCGAGTCGAGAACGGCATCTACGTCGTCGGTGACAAGTCCTGGTCGATCGACATGCAGCGCTACAACTTTCAGTTCACCGGTCAGCGGTTCTTCAAGATCCGTGACGGAAAGCTCGACGGTCAGGTGCGCGACGTGGCGTATCAGGCGACGACGACGGATTTCTGGGGCTCGATGGAAGCCGTTGGCGGTGAGTCGACCTGGCGCCTGCAGGGCGCGTTCAACTGCGGCAAGGCGCAACCCGGTCAGGTTGCGGCGGTCAGCCACGGCTGCCCGTCCGCTCTGTTCCGCGGAGTCAACATCCTCAATACTCGTTCGGAGGCTCAGCAGTGATCGATCCGCAGCAGGTCGTCGAGCGTGCATTGGCCGCGAGGACGGTAGACGAATCGTTGGTGATCGTGACCGATGCGAGTGAGGCGTCGCTGCGGTGGGCCAACAATTCGATGACCACCAACGGAGTTTCGCTGTCCCGGACGTGGACGGTGATCTCGATCGTGCGCGAGGGTGACATCGCGAAGGTGGGCACTGTCAGTTCCAGCAGTGTCGATCCGGAGCAGATTTCCGTACTCGTACAGGCAAGCGAAGAAGCTGCGCGCACAGCCACTCCGGCTGACGACGCGTCCGACCTGATCACGCAGTCGGCGGCAGAGACCGACTGGGACCTGCCGGCCGCCCTGACCGACATCGGTGTCTTTGCTCAGTTGGCTGCCGACCTGGCGAAGGGCTTCGACGGCGGCGACCAGTTGTTCGGCTTCGCTCACCACCAGTTGCACACCACCTGGCTCGGAACTTCGACGGGCGTGCGACGTAGAACGGCTCAGGCCACCGGCTCCGTGGAAATCAACGGCAAGCGCGGCGACGCCAGCGCCTGGGTCGGATCCGGAACTGTCGATTTCAGCGATATCTCGATACCGAAGCTCTTGTCGCAGTTGACCACTCGACTCGACTGGGCGGGTAACTCCGTCAGTCTGCCTGCCGGCCGCTACGAGACAATTCTTCCGCCGTCTGCTGTGGCGGACCTGATGATCTATCTGATGTGGACCATGGAGGGTCGCGGCGCCGAAGAAGGCCACACCGCACTGTCCACCACCGGTGGAACCCGGATCGGCGAGAAGCTCGGATTGCCACTGACACTCACCTCCGACCCCGGCGCCGAGGGCTTGCAATCCGCGCCGTTCGTGATCACGACGTCGTCGAGTGAATCCGTCTCACTGTTCGACAACGGTATGGAGATCGAACCCGTCGACTGGGTCCGAGACGGCGTCGTCAATGCGCTGGCGTACCCGCGCCACGCTGCACGAGAATTCGGTCGACCTGTCGCAGTTCCCGGCGACAATCTCATCCTGACCGGCGGTGACGACACCTCGATCGAGGACATGATCGCAGGTACCGAGAAGGGTCTACTGCTCACAACCCTCTGGTACATCCGTGAGGTCGATCCCACGACGCTGCTGTTGACCGGACTCACCCGTGACGGGGTGTATTTGAT
>NZ_LVCT01000776.1:0-3259 GCF_001647205.1 Rhodococcus sp. EPR-134 | reverse complement strand
GAGATCACGCTTCCCCGGGAGTGGAAAGATTGGTTCACCCGCACGGCCATGCCGCCGATGCGCATTCCCGACTTCCACATGTCCTCGGTCAGCCAGGCGCAGTGATGACGAAGGTCGTGATCGCCGGCGGCACCGGCGCTCTCGGCCGCCGAATCAGCGACGATCTCGCGGACCGCGGATATGACGTCGTGGTCCTGACTCGCTCACCGAAACCCGGCAGGCACAGGCAGGTTCAGTGGGACGGCGTCACGGTGGGCGACTGGGCACGCGAACTCGACGGCGCCGCTGTGATCAACCTTGCCGGCGAGTTGGTCGATCGCCGACCCACCCCGGCAAACATCGCACTGCTCACCAACTCCCGAGTCGATCCGACCCGCGCGCTGGTCGAAGCGTCGAAACTACTGGCGCACCCTGTTCCGGTGTGGATCCAGGCGAGCACGCTCGCAATCTACGGCGACGCCGGAGAGACCCGACTCGACGAGGCTTCCCCACTCGCTGACGGACCACCTCAGATGACCGACGTCGCAAAGGACTGGGAGGCCGCGGTCGAGGGAGCAAACACGTCACGAGTGGTGATCCTGCGAACCAGCGTCGTATTGGAGAAGGGCACACCGGCGCTCGAGCGACTGCTGTTGCTCGTACGTCTCGGTCTGGGCGGACGCGTTGCGTCAGGTCGACAATGGACCAGTTGGATTCACATCGACGACTGGCTGTCGATCGTTCGTTGGGCCCTCGAACCCGATTCGGCTGCCTCGGGCGTGGTCATCGCGACTGCCCCGGATCCCGTCCGCAATTCAGAACTGATGGCCGGGCTGCGCAAGCATCTTCACCGGCCACCTGCGCCGCCGACGCCCGCTGTCATGGTCAGATTCGGCGCGTTCCTGCTGCGCAGCGACGCTGCCTTGGGCCTGACGGGTCGTCATGCAGTGTCGAAAGTGCTGACGGACAACGGCTTCGCCTTCACCTATCCGCGGTTCGATTCAGCGTTGGACGATCTGCTCGGCAACTGACGCGCGGTCAGGCTGCAGTGATGGCAAGTCCGATCGTTCCGGTCTTGCCGCGGCGCAGGAGACTGCCTTTCATGGTGATCCAGCCAAGGATTCCGTAGCGACGCGCGATCGCGTCGCGAGCATGATCGGTGCCCGGCGCGTCGAGGATCTCGGCGACGGCGGCAACCGGTTCACCGTTCGGATTTCCCCTCGCGTCACACGCGGCGACTGTGACCGACGGGTTTCGCCTGATGCGCTTGACCTTGTAGGAATCGGTGACGGTCCACATCAAGATCTTGTCGCCGTCCGGCGCGGCCCAGAGCGGAGTCGCCACCGGCGTTCCGTCCTTGCGGAAGGTCGTGAGTAGGACGTACTTGGCCTCGGAGACGCGCTTGAAGTCGGGGTTCACTCCTCGAGGATAGGTGCGAGCGCCTCCCGTTGAACACCGACAGGCTTCCGCGACTATCTGGCGACCGATCAGTACCACCCAGGAAGTGCCACTTATGCACGTTTTATCCGGTTCTTCTTGACGTCGGACACGCCGTTTCGTCCCCAAACTCCATCTCGAGTTATTCTGAGGCAAACCGTCGAACTGGGGAGTCGAACTTACACATGCAGCGCCGTGACATGCAGCGTCGTGACTTTTTCAAAGCCGCCGGGGCGGGGGCAGCAGTTGCCGCCGCGACACCGCTCATCTCGACGTCGACCAGCCACGCCACCCCCGCACCACTGCGGGCGCTCCCGATGGGTGCTGATCACTACCGCGCGCTCGTCCCCGAGTTGTTCGCACCCTCTCCTACTCCCCCGGAGCATTCCGAAGCCATCGTCATCGGGTCCGGATTCGGCGCAAGCGCCACCGCCCTCAGACTGGCGCAGAGCGGCACCCAGATCACCATCCTCGAACGCGGACTTCGGTGGCCCCACGATCCGCAACGGGAGATTCACACCTCCGACATGCTGGCCGACGGCCGCGGAGTCTTCCGGCGAACATCGTTCACCAACCTCACCGGACTCCCCGTGGCGTGCGACTACTTCAGCGGCGTCCTCGATGCCACCGACTACGAACACATCTCGGTATGGCGCGGCGCTGCAGTCGGCGGTGGTTCCATCATCTTCACCGGCGTGATGATCGCGCCCGAGCGCCGATTCTTCGACGCAGTCTTCGGCAACTCCCTCGACTACGACGAGATGGCGTCCACCTGGTACCCCAAAGTGCGCCAGATGCTGCGTCTGAGCCCGTTGCCCGAAGACATTTACCAAACCCCGAACTTCGGTCACTCGCGTCGTTGGGATCAGGACGCTCGTCGTGCCGGATTCGATCCGCAGCGGATCGACGGGATCTGGAACTGGGACGTGGTGCGCTCAGAACTCGACGGCCGAACCCGAGCCTCGGCCACTGTCGGTGACAGCAACATGGGTAACTCCAACGGCGCGAAGTTCGACCTCACACAGAACTACATTCCCGCCGCCGAAGCCACCGGACGAGCCACCGTCTGTTACGGACATCAGGTGCTCGCGATCAGTCGCGAACGTGATGGACGCTACGTCGTCGACGTCGAATCGACGGATCCGACGGGTGGCGTTCTGGCCCGGAAGACTCTTACCTGTGACCGTCTGTTCCTCGGCGCCGGCTCGATCGGCACCTCCGAACTGCTGGTACGCGCCCAGGCGACGGGCGCGCTGCCCAACCTCAACGAACACGTCGGTAAGGGCTGGGGAACGAACGGCGACGCCGGGATGGTGCGCTCGTTCGGCTTCAGTGAAGGCACTGCGCAAGCCGCACCGTCGGCATCACGCATCGTCGACGAGTCGGGAATGCCGCTCTCCCTGGAAAATTGGTACGTCCCCGGCCTACCCGTCAACATCGGCATGCTCGGAACCTTGGGGATGACCCTCGACTCGCAGCGCGCCGACTTCGCCTACGACGGCGGCTCCGATCGGGTGGTGCTGAACTGGCCGAAGAACGGCAACGACGCCACCGTCGAGGCCCTGCGCGCCGTCCAGAACAAGATGGCCTTCGCCGGCACCACGCTGCCGTCCGCCCTGCCGTTCGCGAAAGACGTCAATTCCTCGTTCACCGCGCATCCCCTCGGCGGTGCGGTTCTGGGCAAGGCCACCGACGGCTACGGGCGAGTCAAGGGCTACGACGGCCTGTACGTGATGGACGGCGCTGCCATTCCGGGCAGCACCGGCACCGTCAATCCGTCACTGACCATCACTGCTCTGGCGGAGCGGAACATCGCTCAGATCATCAAGTCCGGACGCTGACA
>NZ_LVCT01000775.1:0-5674 GCF_001647205.1 Rhodococcus sp. EPR-134 | reverse complement strand
TTCTGCTCGGGGTGCTCCCACATGTTGCGCTCGGCGGCTTCGAGGAGCCGCTCGGCGATTCCGTGCAAGGCCCACGGGTTGGACTGCGTCATGAACTTCTGGTTCTGCTCGTCCAGAACGTAGGTCTCGGCGAGCTTTTCGTACATCCAGTCCGCGACCACGTTGGTGGTGGCGTCGTACCCGAAGAGGTAGTCGACCGTGGCCGCCATCTCGAACGCACCCTTGTACCCGTGACGGCGCATCGCGTCGAGCCAGCGGGGATTGACCACGCGCGCCCGGAAGACACGTGCGGTCTCTTCCGAAAGTGTGCGTGTGCGAACCGATTCCGGCCGAGTGCTGTCGCCGATGTACGCCTCGGGCGACTTTCCGGTCAGCGCGCGCACGGTCGCAACCATGCCGCCGTGGTACTGGAAGTAGTCGTCCGAATCGGCGATGTCGTGCTCACGCGTGTCGGTGTTCTTGGCCGCCACGTTGATTCGACGGTATGCACTGCGCATGTCGTCGGCTGCCGGGATTCCGTCGAGCCCACGGCCGTACGCGAAGCCGCCCCAGTTGGTGTACACCTCGGCGAGGTCGTCGTCACCGCGCCAGGTCTTGGAGTCGATGAGTTGCAGCAGGCCGGCGCCGTAAGTTCCGGGCTTCGAACCGAAGATGCGGGTGGTCGCACGCCTGGCATCGCCGTGCTCGGCAAGGTCGGCCTGCGCGTGGGCGCGCACGTAGTTCTGCTCGTCCGTCTCGTCCAATGCGGCGACCAACTGAACAGCGTCGTCGAGCAGTGCGAGCACGTGCGGGAACGCATCACGGAAGAATCCGGAGATGCGGACGGTGACGTCGATGCGCGGGCGGCCGAGCTCGTCGAGATCGATGACCTCGAGGTTGACCACGCGTCGGCTTGCTTCGTCCCAGACAGGGCGAACACCGAGGAGCGCGAACACTTCGGCGATGTCGTCGCCGGAGGTACGCATGGCGGCGGTACCCCACACGGACAGACCCACCGAGCGCGGGTACTCGCCGTGATCGGCGAGATATCGAGCGGCGAGCGACTCGGCCATCGCCTGACCGGTCTCCCACGCAAGTCGTGAGGGAACTGCCTTGGGATCGACGGAGTAGAAGTTACGACCGGTGGGAAGCACGTTGATCAGGCCGCGCAGCGGTGACCCACTCGGGCCGGCGGCGATGAAGCCGCCGTCGAGCGCGTGCAGGACCTGCTTGATCTCGTTGTTCGTCTGCCGGAGGCGTGGAACCACTTCGGTGGCCGCGAACTGAAGGATCTTCACGACGGTCTCGTCGTCGCTGAGTTGTTCTGCCGCAGCGGGGTTCCAGTCGGCGTCGTACATGCCGCGAACCAGAGCGTGCGCCTTTTCCTCGACGTCGTCGACACGGTTGCGGGACTCGTCGCCGTCTTCGCTGAGCCCGAGAGCTTCGCGCAGACCAGGGACGCTCTGTTCGCCGCCCCACATCTGACGGGCACGGAGCATGGCCAGGACCAGTTCGATTTCGGCGTCGCCCTCGGGTGCGCGGCCGAGAATGTGCAGGCCGTCGCGGATCTGGACGTCCTTGATCTCACACAGCCAACCGTCGACGTGCAGGAGCATGTCGTCGAACACGTCTTCTTCGGGACGCTCCGCGAGGCCGAGGTCGTGGTCCATCTTGGCCGCCCGCATCAGCGTCCAGATCTGCTGGCGAATGGCCGGCAGCTTGGACGGGTCCAGTGCGGAGATGTTGGAGTGCTCGTCGAGCAGTTGCTCGAGACGGGAGATGTCGCCGTAGCTTTCGGCGCGGGCCATCGGCGGGATCAGGTGATCGACGAGAGTCGCGTGGGCGCGACGCTTTGCCTGTGTTCCTTCACCCGGGTCGTTGACGAGGAACGGGTAGATCAGCGGCAGGTCGCCGAGGGCTGCGTCGGTACCGCAGTTGCTCGACATGCCGAGTGTCTTGCCGGGCAACCATTCGAGGTTTCCGTGCTTGCCGAGGTGCACAACGGCGTCGGCGCCGAATCCGCCGTTGTCCGGTGTTGCAGCGATCCAGCGGTAGGCCGCGAGGTAGTGGTGGCTCGGCGGCAGATCCGGGTCGTGGTAGATCGCGACGGGCTTTTCACCGAATCCCCGCGGCGGCTGGACCATGAGCACGATGTTATTGAATCGCAGTGCCGCGATGACAATTTCGCCGTCGGGATCCTGCGAGCGGTCGACGTACAGCTCTCCGGGCGCTGCGCCCCAGTGCTCTTCGACACCGCTGCGCAGTTCCTCGGGCAGGGTGGCGAACCATTCGCGGTACTTCGCTGCCGAGATGCGGATCGGATTGCCCTCGAGCTGCTCGGCAGTGAGCCAGTCGGGATCCTGTCCGCCGGCCGCGATCAGGGCATGGATCAGCGCGTCGCCGTCCTTCGCCGCCAGGCCGGGAACTGCGTCCGGACCGTCGACCGGACCGAGATCGTAACCGGCAGAACGCATTTCGGTGAGCAGGTCGATTGCGCTCGCCGGAGTATCGAGACCGACGGCGTTGCCGATGCGGGCGTGCTTGGTCGGGTACGCCGAGAGCATCAGAGCAACGCGACGCTCGGTGGTGGGAATGTGGCGCAGCTTGCCGTGACGGACCGCGATCCCGGCGACACGGGCAGCGCGCTCGACGTCGGGGACGTACGTGGACAGTCCGTCGGAGTCGATTTCCTTGAAGGAGAACGGGACGGTAATGATGCGGCCGTCGAATTCCGGCACCGCGACCTGGGTCGCGACGTCGAGAGGCGACAGTCCGTCGTCGTTCTCGTCCCAGGTGGCGCGGCTACTGGTCAGGCACAGCCCCTGCAGGATCGGGACGTCGAGTGCAGCGAGTGCGGCGACATCCCAGGCTTCGTCGTCCCCACCGGCGGACGCGGTAGCGGGCTTCGTGCCACCGGCAGCGAGAACTGTCACGACCATGGCGTCGGCGCGGCGGAGCGTGCTCAGAAGTTCGGCTTCAGCGGTTCGCAGAGATGCGCAGTAGATCGGCAGCGCGGTGCCACCGGCCTCGGCGACCGCGTCGCACAACGCCTGGATGTACCGGGTGTTTCCGGCCAAATGCTGGGCGCGGTAGTACAGAACTGCGATGACCGGACCGCTCGCCGAGTCGAGATCGGGCGCGAAATCAGCGATGCCCCAGGAAGGCAGGTGGGCCGGCGGTTCGAACCCGTGGCCGGTGAGCAGGACGGTGTCGGACAGGAAGTGGTGCAGCTGTGCCAGATTCTGTGCGCCACCCTCGGCCAGGTAGTTGTGAGCCTCGGCAGCGACACCGGCGGAAACCGTCGAGCACTCCATGAGGTCGGCGTCCGGCGCGTGCTCGCCGCCGAGAACGACTACGGGGAGTCCGGAGGCGAGGACCATGTCCAGGCCGTCTTCCCAGCTGCGACGGCTACCGAGGATACGAACGATCACGAGGTCGACGCCGTCGAGCAAGGGCGGCAAGTCCTCCGAGACCAGCAAGCGTGAGGGGTTGGCCCAGCGATAGGAGACGCCGTCGCCGGCTTCCTGGCTGGCGCGGGCGCTCAGCAGATCGGTGTCGGACGTGGAGAGCAGAAGAATCACGGGTGAAGCCTTCCTGGGGTTTCGCGCCCCGTGGCACAGATCTGTCATCGACGGCGGTTGAGGGTCTGACTCGTGTTTCCGAGCGGAAACACGTCCCGCTCGAGCAACACTCACAGTGGCGCGACCGCACCGGACTCTCACCGGTTTCCTCAACTGCCGTCACTGGTGGTGGTGATGCTACCGGTCCGCAGAAGGCACTCATGACAGGTCGTACCCTGGAGCCATGCCCACGGACCGTTCACAGCCAGACGCGTGCCCGGGTGCACTGCAAGTTCACCACGCCGCCGACGGCGCACTGGCACGCGTGCGCCTACCCGGCGGACTCCTCACCCCCACCCAGTTGCAGACGCTCGCCGACGCGGCGCGCGATCTGGGCAACGGGCAGATGGAACTCACTTCGAGGGGCAACGTCCAACTGCGCTCGGTCTCGGACCCCGAAGCCTTCGCATCGCGAATCGCTTCGGCCGGCCTGCTGCCGTCCGCGACGCACGAGCGAGTGCGCAACATCCTCGCGTCCCCACTGTCCGGCCGTATCGGGGGCGTCGCCGACATTCGTGAACTGGTCCACCGTCTCGATTCGGCGATCCAAGCGGATCAAGCATTGGCAGATCTGCCAGGGCGAACCCTGTTCACCCTCGACGACGGGCGCGGAGACATCAGCGGGCTTCGGGGCGATTTCGGACTCCACGCACTCAGCGCCACCGAGCATTCACTGGTGCTCGCCGGTCACCACACCACTCATCTCGTCCAGGCGGACGACGCCGTCGAATTGCTCCTCGCGGCGGCCCGATCATTCCTCGACGTCCGCGACAAGCACTGGCGCCTGGCCGAGGTTCCGGACGGAATCGAACGCACCCTCGAGCAGCTGGGTCTGAGCGCCGAGTCCACCGTTGCGGCGGACCTCACGCCGGATGCACGGCCCACTATCGGCTGGCTCGAGCAGCGCGACGGGACCGTAGCTCTGGGCGGCGGCCTGCGATTCGGGCTGCTCGACGCTCGGCTGGCCGAGTTCCTCGCCGCCGTCGACAAGCCCGTCGTCGTGACGCCCTGGCGATCGGTGCATATCTTCGACCTCGACGAATGGGCAGCCGAGCAGGTAGTCCGGGTGCTGGCACCCATGGGGTTGATCTTCGACGAGAACTCACCGTGGCTCGAGGTCACCGCCTGCACCGGAAGTCCGGGATGCGAGAAGTCGCTCGCCGACGTGCGCGCCGATGCGATCACCGCCGTCGAGCTGGCAGAACTTCCCGTTGTCGGGCGCCAGCACTGGGCCGGGTGCGACCGCAGTTGTGGACGTCCCCGCGGGGACGTAGCGGATGTGATCGCGACGGGTGACGGTTACCGGGTGAATCCGCCCGATCGGTGATGCCTCTATCGTGTGGCACATGATCGAGTACATCCGTGACGGCGCGGAAATCTATCGCCAGTCCTTTGCCACCATTCGGGCCGAAGCCGACCTGAGCCGTTTCCCGGCGGATGTCTCGCAAGCTGTAGTGCGCATGATTCATGCAAGTGGCCAGGTCGATCTCGTCGACGACGTCGCCTTCACACCCGGTGTCGTCTCGGCTGCGCGCGCAGCTCTGCGCGACGGCGCGCCGATTTTCTGCGACGCCCAGATGGTGGCTGCCGGCATCACGCGCAAGCGTCTGCCCGCCGGCAACGACGTCATCTGCACCCTCGGCGATCCGCGGGTTCCCGTGCTGGCGTCGACCATCGACAACACTCGCTCGGCGGCTGCTCTCGAACTGTGGGGAGCCAAGCTCGAGGGCGCTGTTGTCGCGATCGGAAACGCACCCACCGCACTGTTCCATCTCCTGAACCTCATCGAAGCCGGCGCACCCCGTCCGGCCGCCATCGTCGGAGGTCCGGTCGGCTTCATCGGCGCTGCCGAGTCGAAGGAAGCCCTCATCGAACACGCCAGCGGGATCGATCATCTCGTTCTCCGCGGCCGACGCGGCGGCAGCGCGATCACCGCCGCCGTCGTCAATGCGATTGCGAGCGAAGTCGAATGAGTGCAGGCAAGCTCTGGGGTGTCGGTATCGGCCCCGGCGATCCCGAATTGGTGACCGTCAAGGCCGCCCGCGTCATCGGCGAGGCCGATGTGGTTGCGTTCC
>NZ_LVCT01000774.1:0-7120 GCF_001647205.1 Rhodococcus sp. EPR-134 | reverse complement strand
CACCGAGACCGTTGATCATCCCGGCGGATACCAGGGCGCGATGGACGAGTTCTACGAAGCAGCTGCCGAACGGCTGGCAGTTCACCTCGCGGCCGGTCGAACCGTCGCGTTGCTCGCCGCCGGCGATCCGCTCTTCTACAGCTCCTACATGCACATGCACAAGAGACTGGCCGATCGCTTCGACGCCGAAGTGATTCCCGGCGTCACCTCCGTCAGCGCGGCATCTGCTGCACTCGGAAAGCCGCTGGTCGAGGGTGAAGAGATCCTCACGATCCTGCCCGGAACGTTGCCGCAGGCCGAGCTGACCAGGCGGCTCAAGGAAACCGACGCCGCGGCCATCCTCAAGCTCGGACGTACCTTCCCACCGGTCCTCCAATCGCTCGAGGATTCCGGTCGCCTCGGCGAGGCCCACTACGTCGAGCGCGCGAGCACCACACGTCAACGCGTCGAATCCGCTGCCGAGGTCGACCCGGACGGAGTTCCGTACTTTTCGATCGCCATCGTTCCGAGCCCGTCGAACAACCCTCGACCTGCGACCGAGTCTCGCGGCGAGGTGGTCGTGGTCGGACTCGGGCCGGGCGACACCGCCTGGACCACACCCGAAGTGGCGCATGAGCTTTCGTTGGCAACCGACCTCGTCGGCTACGGCCCGTACGTCGATCGCGTGCCGACGCGTCCGGGCCAGCGTCGCCATTCCAGCGACAACCGCGTCGAAGCGGAACGCGCCGCGATGGCGTTGGACCTGGCGAAGAACGGCGCCCGTGTAGCTGTCGTCTCGTCGGGAGATCCCGGCGTATTCGCCATGGCTGCAGCAGTTCTCGAAGTTGCCGCCGAAGACCAGTGGCGCGGCGTGCCGGTCCGCATCCTTCCCGGCATGACGGCGGCAAACGCTGTCGCCAGTCGCGTCGGTGCTCCCCTCGGGCACGACTACGCGGCGCTCTCGTTGTCTGATCGCCTCAAGCCGTGGGATGTCGTCGCGCGCCGTATCTCGGCAGTTGCAGCCGCGGACATGGCGTTTGCGGTCTACAACCCGGCGTCGAAGTCCCGGACGTGGCAGGTCCAAGCCATGAAGGACCTCGTGCTCGAGCACCGCTCCCCCGAGACTCCCGTCGTCATCGGCCGCGATGTTGCCGGTGCCGAGGAATCAGTTCGCGTCGTGACCCTCGGCGAGCTCGAGCCTTCCGAGATCGACATGCGGACGCTGCTCATCGTCGGTTCGTCGATGACAACCGTCGTCGAAACCGGTTCGGGCCGTCAGGTGTTCACCCCGCGGCGCTACCCGGAGTGAACGCCGCACGGCGATAGCATGGCGTCATGCCCGTCAACCGGACCCGGAAAGCAAGATACGCGCGTAAACGGAAACGCCGGATGGATTTGGTGGAGCACGATCTGTCCGTCGAGCAGTGGTCCGCGCTCAAAGCGGCCTGGGGTGGCTGCGCGTACTGCGGCGAGTCGGACGAGTCGCCGCAACGTGACTGCGTGCTGGCGATCTCCCGCGGTGGGCGCTACACACTCGACAACATCGCACCGGCGTGCCGCTCGTGCAATGCAAGCAAATGCAACAGCGAGGTCACTCTCTGGTTGCGGCGCAAGGGGTATGACGAGAAGGCCTTCCTCCTGCGACACGCGGAGATAGGGATCGAGATGAGGGCGCAGTTCTCGGAGCAGTCGTGACGACCCCACACGAGTTTCGCCCGATCCTCGACGAGTTGATGGAGTTCGAACCTCTGTTTCACCGAACTCGAGTAGCGATGTCACGAGACGAGTTCGATGCGGTCGTCGACCCGCAGTTCCGGGAGATCGGAGCCTCCGGCGCTCGATACACCCGCGACTACGTGCAGTCGGTAGTTGAGCGCCGACGCCTCCGCGGCGAGGTGAACGACGCCGCCGAACTCGGGTGGACGGCTGACCGGCCAGCGCTGAGCCGGATTGCGCCTGACACGTATCTGGTGACGTACCGGCTGGCGCAAGCGCAACGAGTTACCGAGCGATCATCCATCTGGCGGTTCACCGAGAATCGATGGAGCGTGTTGTTTCATCAAGGCACAGTCGTCGAAAGTGGTCTGGAAGCGTGAACGAATCGACCCCCAACCCCACCATTCCGCTTTGGATGGACATCACCTTCACCGTCTTCGTTCTTGCCTGGATCTTCATCACGATCAGCGCGCTCGTGGCGATCGTGCGCACCGACTTCGACCGCTCGGGCGGCAAATTCTGGTGGTCGGCACTGGTGATCGCGGTGCCTGTACTCGGTGCGCTCGTCTGGTTGCTGGCTGGACGACCCCCGCGTGACTCCAGGTCCCGAACCTGATCTACACCGACGGCCCGGCAGTAGTCTGAGTACGGTCCGGTGCTGTCACTCTGCGCGTATCAGGGGAGAACAACGAGATGAGACCACTTCGATACTCGATCAACGTCACACTCGACGGCTGCTGCCATCACGAGGCGGGGCTCCCACCCGACCAGGAGTCGATGCGCTACTGGACCGCTCAGATGGAACGAGCCGATGCCTTGCTGTTCGGCCGGGTGACCTACGAGATGATGGAGTCGGCGTGGCGGCGGCCCGCAACGGGCACATGGCCTGACTGGATGGACGAGTGGGAGATCCCGTTCGCCCAGGCCATGGACCGGGCGAAGAAGTACGTCGTGTCGAACACGCTGAGCGGGGTCGATTGGAATGCCGAACTCGTGCAAGGCGACTTGGGGCCAGTGATTCAACGGCTCAAGGAGCAGCCCGGCGAAGGCCTGTGGGTTGGCGGCGTAACACTCCCCCTGGCATTGGCAGACCTGGGACTGATCGACGAGTACGAGTTCGTTGTGCAACCGGTCCTTGCCGGACAGGGGCCGACGTTGCTCGCCGGTCTGCACGAGCGCATCCAGCTTGAGCTCGTCGACCGCCACGAGTTCCAGTCGGGTGCAGTCGCCGTGCGATATCGGCCCACTCAAATACCGCCCCCGGGTCAGGTATCGGACGGGTAGTCGACGCATGGCTGGACATGCGCGGTTGAAACACATGTCGTCGCCTCAGTTCGGGCGAGAGAAGAGTTTCCAGTCTTGTTCGGTGTTCGGTATTGACCGGATACTCGGCACAGCACGAGCATTAGCCACCGAAGTTCTCCGGACAATCCTCGACGAGATCGAAGCATCGAACTGGATCACGAACAAGTTCGTTCCGCCCGGCGGACCGTAAGGACCACTTGTCGCTATCGAACACTCTGGCCCCTTATTCCACAGGCACTGCACCTCGAGCTGTAAGCACCCCCCGGTCGAGGGCCATGCTTGCGCGCACCCTCGCGCGCCTCAGCAAAAGTGGCCAAGCTGGACGGCTACTAGCGAGCGAAGGATCGAGATCGTATCGGCGTCCGACACAGGCCGGACGCCGATACGTGTTCACGTCAGCTCACAGGAGCGCCACCGCTCCCGCCGAGGTGGCGGGCGAAGAACCGAGCCGAACTGTCTCGCTCGTAGTCGGGCACCGGATAGTGCCTGCCCGAGTAGGCGTGCAGCGTCTTCTCCTTCGAGCCGAAGGCATCGAACAACGCTACCCCTGACGTGCGGTCGTAATCCTTGTCGTCCCAAGGGATCCGGTACTCGACCGGGACCGTGAGCTTTCGTGCCGCTTCGATGAGGGAGTCGTCCACAAAAACTCCACCGAAGCTCACGGCAGCGATCCTGGATTCGACCGGGGCCAACATCAGCCCGGTCACGACCCCTAGCGACACGCCGCCAAAGCCGATCGGAGCGTCGGCGTCGACGTCGGGCAGCGTTTGCAGAGCGTCGATGGTCGCCTGCCATTCCGGCACTGCACGCTCCGCCAGCGATCGGTTGTACTCGACGACGATCGGAGCGATCGGCTCGTGGGCCGCCCTAGCCTGGTGGATCGCCTCGACCCACTGTTCGTCCTGTGTGTTCCGCGGCCGATCGCCATGTCCGGGCGCGTCGATCGCGGCGACTGCGAACCCGTGGGAGCTCACACTGTGGAGTGCGCTGGCAACCAGTCCCGGCGCCTTCTTGTGCATGCCGCCGGAGTGCCCGGACAGCAGAAGTGGTGATCCGACGGATCCGGATGGCGGTGACCAGAGCACGCCGGTGATGTCGTCTACAACGAAATGGCGTTCGATGACACCGTTCGACGTTGTCTCGGAAGTGAATTCGATGGTCGGAGAATTGGATTGCATGGTGTTACCTTTCGGGATTGCCTACTCGGGGCGCTCCCGGCGACACCTACGTCAATCGCCGATCCGTGAACACGAGTGGGAGCACCCACATGGTTACAGCGTTCATGGGTCTCACCTCCTGGCGTGTTGTCACGGTCTCGCACAAGCTATCAACCCCAACCGAAGCTCGTCCAATCATTTTTCCAGCGCGCCCGGCAGCGGTCATACCCGCGATCGGTCGACGCTCGCGCGGACGGCACGGACGTAGCGGCGCGTCACAAACGCCTGAACTCGACGTCCGATCGGAGCGCCGAGACGTACCCACCACGTTCCAGGCTTGGAGAATGCGACGATCTCGATACGAACCGCTTGGCTGGTCTCGTCGAACTGGACGACAAACAATTCCTCCCCGCATTCGGGGTGGCCTGCGCGGGTTCCGTACGCGAAGCCCTTGCGATTGGGTTCGTCTACGACATAGACGATCCGAACGGGGATAGTTACCGGACCGAGTCCGAAAGTCGCATCCTGACCCGCCACGGCGGTCGGGGCTGCCGTCCGTACGGCCAGTCCGGCTCCGCGGTGCATTCCCCAATTCGCGACGGTTCGAGCGGCAACCTCGAAATCCTCCCGTCCGGATCCGACCGTCGCGCTCTCGTGAACGTGGTGATAGCCGGCGGGGAGAACGCCTGACGTTGCGCCCACCTCGAGGTACGTCAGCCCGCCCGGGCGGGACGCCATCATTGCTCGCGTCGGTGGCTGAGGATGTTGATCACGTGGCCGTCGGGGTCGGCAGCGAAGAACCTGCGGACACCCCACGGCTCCTCGGTGACGGGATAGACGATGGTGTCGCCGCGCTGCACCGCGGCCTCGTACGCCGCGTCGAGATCATCCACCTCGACGGAGACGTCCGGTACTACGGGCGCATGAGCGCCGTGCGTCATGACGCTGATCTGCAATGACGGATCCGTCGGCGAAGCCAACGTCACGATCCACCCGTGATCCATGACAACTTCGAGGCCCAGCACTTCGGTGTAGAAGCGCTGCGCGGCCTCGAGCGAGCTACTCGACAGATCCGAAACTATCCGCGTGACGGCCATGTCCCGCAGGCTACGCCGCCGCCGGAGTCCACCGCGACTTGACGAGGCGCTCGATGTCACCGGAAAGTTCGTCGCTGACGATTCCCGGAAGCAGGATCTGCCACATCTCGTCGACACGATCCGGAAGATCCGAGCGTCGGGTGAGGACGTTCGAAACCAGCTGTACCCCCGTGAATGCCGAGGGCATGAACCTGCCGAACGATTCTGCGCTGACCGATTTTCGGATTTCACCTTCCGCCTGAGCTCTGGCGGTGAGATCGGTGATTGCCGAGATCCATTCGGCGTACGGTTCCACCGGCCCCTCGTACGTGCTCAGTTCCAGCGTGAGGCGAATGCCCGCGCGAACGATCGGCTCGTCGACAATCTGGCGTGCCATTTCGTGCGTGAGCATGATCATCTGTTCCAACGGGTCCTTGCCCGTCGCGGAAATCGCCTGCACCGACTCGATCGAGAGCCGATGCTGTTCGGCAATGATGAATTGCGCGAGCTCGTCCTTCGACGCGAAATGGAAATACAACGCGCCCTTGGTAGTACCGGCCCCCGAGACTATGTCGGCCATGCTGGTGCTGCCGTAACCAGTCTTCTCGAACTGCGCGGCCGCGCCGGCAACGATTTGCTGCCGAGTCAGCTCGGCGCGTGCTTGCTTGACCACTGAATCCCTCTCGTCCTCCAAAGGCCCCCGCCCAGCAAACCCCACGGTTCGCGCCACACTCCAGCTATACCCAAAAACTTCACAATTGCCCCACATTACCAGCGCTCCTTCCATTGCTTCAATTACGAATGCAACAAAGTCGCTGGTCAGACGTCCGATTTAGAGGGAATCTCCTCTCCCCAACGTGCTTTCGTCAACCCGCGCACGGTCCACCAACTCTCCGACGAGGAGCGTCAACTCCATCATCTGGTCGGTGATTTCCTCACGCAGCTGCGTTGCATCCGCCTCGGAAATCGCGCCGGACTTGGTATCGAAAGACATCAACAACTCGATATTGGTGCGAAGTGCAGTCAAAGGAGCCAGAAGGTCCTGGCCCGCTTCGGTGATCAGACTTCTCTGGCGTGCCCGCGATTCCGACAACGTCCCGAGCATCCGATTGAAACTGACTGTCAACGACGCCAACTCGTCGTCACCGGTCACCGGGATCGGCGCAAGATCATCCGTTTCGGCGACCCGCCGCGTCGCCGCAGTAAGTCGCGCGATCGGCCGTAATCCTGTGCGTGCCACAGCATCTCCGGCCGCGTAAGCTAGGGCGATTCCGGCCGCCCCGAGTGCCGCCAACACCACTGCCAGTCGCTTGAGTACCGAACGCGTCGGCCCCAGGGATTGCGCGACAACCAAAGTCTGGCCCGCAACCGAGGGCTCGACAAGAATTCGATACGCATCGACCGTCGCGATTGTCTGCGACGAATTGCCGTCTGCGATCGACCTGATGGCGTCTGCGCTCGTGCTGAACGGCGGCAGACCGGGAGTCGCCGTCACCAAGGCGCCGTCGGCAGTGAGAAGCCCCACCGCCTGGATGACCGCTGTATCCGCGCCGGCCGTCAATCCCAGAACCGGTGTGACACCGCCGAAATTGACGGTGTCGGTGATCGCGTCACTCGTGCGCTCGAGTTGTCGATCGACGTTGCCTTGCAAATACGCGTTGAACACTATGTACACCGCCGACGCCGACACGATCACCGCGATCGCCACCAGGCCTGCAGTCAGCAATTTCACGCGAGCATGGAGCGTCCGCACGTGAATTCCCGATGGTTTTCGACGGCTCATTCCGGGAACCGACACTCTCATGCGCGGTCCCGCAGTGCGGCGTCGAAAAATCCCAACATCCCTCCAGTATGGTCACGGAACCTTAGACGAACCTGAAGCGAACG
>NZ_LVCT01000773.1:0-533 GCF_001647205.1 Rhodococcus sp. EPR-134 | reverse complement strand
CGCGGTCGAACGCCGAAACTCCTTGCCTCCCGATCGTCAGAAAAGCGCGTGAGCCGACCGTCGGCACCAACTCTGCGGCGTGATCGAGATCGTGTGCCGGAAGCCAAGTGTCACCGGGTTGCTCGCGCCAGGGCGGGCGTCGGTACATGGCGTACGGCACGGAATTCGCAAGGCACGCTTCGAACGCATTCTGGGTGATGCGAGCGGCAAACGGATGCGTGGCGTCGAGCACTGCACGAATATCATTGGCCGACAACCACTCCGACAGCCCTTCGGCTCCCCCGAACCCGCCGATACGCACTTCCCCCTCCGGCCATCGAGGATCACGAACCCGGCCGGCCAGCGATGTGACAACCTCGAGGTCGGCTGAACCGGCCAAGCGAGAAGCGATCACTCGACCTTCGCCTGTGCCGCCGAGCAGGAGTACGCGGCGACGAGTACCTGTCGAGGTCAGTGTGTGCTTCTCTCGCGCGCTGCCGAGTAGAGGTAGCTGTCCGGAAACCCCTCCGCAGTCAACACTCGGCCGACGATCA
>NZ_LVCT01000772.1:0-5394 GCF_001647205.1 Rhodococcus sp. EPR-134 | reverse complement strand
CAACACCTTCGGATCCCCCAACAACGCACCCGCCAACCCCAGACGCTGCGACATACCGAGCGAGAACCCGCCGGCCTTCTTGCCCGCCACCTCGGACAATCCGACCAACCCGAGCACCTCGTCGACGCGGGACTTCGGGATCCCGTTCGAAGCAGCCATCCACTGCAGATGCGCCCGCGCACTGCGATTGGGGTGCACCCACTTCGCATCCAGCAACGCACCCACCGTCCGCAACGGCGTCTTGAGCTCCCGGTACGGCTTGCCCTCGATCAACGCCGCACCCGACGTCGGCTGATCCAGACCCAGGATCATCCGCATCGTCGTCGACTTGCCTGCACCGTTCGGGCCCAGGAAGCCCGTCACGATGCCCGGCTTGACCGTGAACGACAAGTCGTCCACCGCTTTCGTCGGTCCGTAAACCTTGGTCAATCCCCTCAGTTCAATCATGAGGAGAACTGTGCCCTACCGGCACTGACCAGCACATCGGTCCCGAGGATGACATGAACCCTGAGATGTGAATACGGCAGTTCAGGGAAAACCCTGTGCTCGACCGGAAGTCGGAACTGGCGCGGCATGCGGGTAGGGCGCATCGAAGTCGCCGTCGAACAATCGCCAGTAGAAGTCGTTCATCCTCGCAGCGACGGGCGCGTGCCGTGTCACGATCGCGGCCACCTCTGGTGTCACATCACCTGGAATATGACCTGTGGCGCATCGTCGTACGTACTGGTTGCGGGCGACTGGTCCGCCGCTCGTCGGCCTCGGTACCCCGCAGACCTCGGTCACCAGCCAGTTGACCAGAAGCATGGCGGCGTAGTCGGCGTCATGAGTGGCGTGGCGCCGGACGAAGTCGTGCTCGGCAGTCGACAGGTCGAAGTGTGGGGATGTGGCCAGTCCGAAGTCGGTGAGATAGATCCGCTCCATGTCGGTGCGCATGTTGCCGAAATGTCCGTCCATGTGCAGCAACTGTCGATCGCGCAAGAATGCCACGATCTCCGAAAACTGTCGCTCGACTTCGGCAGCTTTGGCGGACGGGTTGTCTTCCAGCCAATTCGAGATCGGGTGTTCGATGTACTCGCAGAACAGTACGAGGCTGCACGGCGCAGCGGCAAGCGCTTCGAGACGGGTCCGCACTTCACGGCTGGCGCCGGCGGTGTGAACGGAATTGATGTCGGCGTGTTCGGCCGCAACGGGCGAACGTCCGGGAAGTATCCGCCAGTGGTAAAGCATTGGGAACGACTGTGTTTCGCCGGCCAGAACGGCATCGGTGACCACGATGTTCGCGGCCAGTTCTCGCCAGGCGTTGAAGCTTGGGCCACCAATGCCGTACTGGCAGAACGTCGGCAGATCGAAATGGTTGGAAGTAGAGCCCACCTCGGCGATTTCCCGCACGCTCAGTGGGATGCGTTTGGTGAATACCGGAACGCCGTTGAGCCTGTTGTCATAGACCCTGATCACTCCTGCGGCGCCACCTACACCGACACTCGAGATTTGAACGGTGTCGACCAGTCGGGCCAGTTCGACATCGTTCTGGGAAGACAGGAACGCCGACAGCATTCGGTGGCGGTCAATCCTGACGTCTGTCATTCCACGACTGTGCCACAGGCTCGTCCGGCTTCGATTTCGCGGAGCCGCCTGTCGAAGTCACCGATTCTGGCGGTGTCCTCGTAGTAGTCCTCTTGCTCGATGATCTTTCCCACTTGGTCCGAACGAGAAGCACTGTTCGATTTCGATAGATGACGGCGCCGTCGGGGCCGAGGGCTCGGTCGTCGAAACGGGCGAGCAGGGTCATGCGCCAGAGTGGACCACCGAAATACGCTTCGGTGACCGCGCCTTGAAGCCCCGCATCGACAAATTCTTGGAGAAACGTCTCGATTCGGTCCCCATCGTTTCATCTTCGAAGCTTGTCGTGGCATCGAATGCCCTGTCAACGAAATGCCCGGGTCTGCTGATATCTGACAGAGAATTGGATATTGACAGTGACTGTCACAATAGGTGAGACTCGCATTAACGAGAACGGCCGGATCTCGGCCGAGGCGGGAGGACGTTGCTGATGTCACTACGGGAGAGACAGCGGTTGCAGGTGCGAGCAGACATTCAACGTGCGGCATTCGATCTGTTCGCGCGTGACGGTTTCGAGGACGTGCCCACCGAGCAGATTGCGGCGGCAGCGGGGGTGTCGGCGAGTACGTACTTTCGGCACGTTCGTAACAAGGAGGATCTGCTGTTGGATCCGGTCAGGCAGGGCGGTGCCGGAATCGTGACGTTGCTCGAGGATCGCCCACCGGCCGAGTCGGCTGATCTTGCGATATCACGGGCAATCCTCGAGCGTTCCAATGCTTTCGAGTCCGCGGAGATCGATCAGTGGCGATCGGCGTTCCGTACCGCGCCGCACCTGATGGATCGTGTCGCTCTGATCGCGCCCGAGCATCGTGATCGGTTGGTCGAGTTGGTGGCGCAACGTATGCAACTCGATCTGGAAAACGACAGCCGCCCAGGACTTCTCGTTCATTTGATGTTGGCGGCGGCGGAGTTCGGTTATCGGCAATGGATACGTAACCCTCACAAGCGCGGGGCATCACTTCCCGTGTGCGTCGAGGGGGCGCTCGACGCTGTTCGAGGATCCCGGTGGCACACGCAGGACGAAGATGACACGAAAGGTCGTGACCAGTGATGGACGAGAACCCTCAGGGCGCCGTGCCGCCCGTAGTGGATGTCGTTGTTGTCGGATCGGGGGCTGCCGGCATGTCTGCAGCCATCACCGCAGCCCGCAACGGACTCTCGACGATACTCGTGGAGAAGTCCGAATACTGGGGCGGTTCGTCGTCCCGGTCCGGGGGCGGCGTGTGGATTCCGGGAAACTCGATACTTCGCCGCGAGGCACCGACAGATGATATCGACTCTGCGCGAACATATCTGAAGAGCATTGTCGGAGAGGATGCAGACGCCGACCGAATCGACACGTATATCGATCGGGGTCCGGAAGCCCTCGATTTCCTGATTCGTCACTCTGCGTTGGAGCTCGAATGGGTGAAGGGGTACTCCGACTACTTTCCCGAGGCACCTGGCGGACGTGCAAGCGGCCGCTCGTGCGAGCCGCGCCCGTTCGACGCGCGAGCTCTGGGCGACGATCTTGCGACACTTCATCCGCCGTACATGAAGGTTCCGCTCAACATGGTTGTCCAACAATCTGATTACCGTTGGCTGAGCACGGGGATGCGGCATTGGCGGGGTCCGGTGCGGATGCTTCGGGTAGGAATGAGATCCCTGGCCGCAAGAGCTCGGAGGAAGAAGCTGATCGGGCTCGGGCCGGCGCTCATGGCCGAACTGATGCTCGGAGTTCGGGACGCCGGAGTGACGGTGGAGCTCGGGACGAGGCTTGTGGATTTGGTGACCGACAGTGATCGTGTCGTGGGTGTGCGACTCGAGTCCGGGGGAGTGCAGACCACCATGCACGCTCGACGCGGTGTCATCCTCGCGTGTGGCGGGTTCGACAACAACGACGACATGCGAGGCGAGTACCAGCGCCGGCCGAGTAGCGCGCAGTGGACTCTCGGGGCACCGACCAATACCGGGGACGGTATCCGTGCAGCTCTACGCGTCGACGCCGCGATTTCGTACATGGACGACGCGTGGTGGGCCCCGTCGATTCCACTGCCCAATGGCCCGTGGTTCGCCTTGGCGGAACGCTCGTTGCCTCGCAGCCTCATGGTCAACGCCAGCGGTCAGCGCTTCATGAACGAGTCACTTCCCTATGTCGAAGCGGCACACGCCATGTTCGGCGGAAAGTACGGCCGAGGTGAAGGACCCGCTGAGAACATCCCGGCTTGGCTGATCTTCGATCAGACGTACCGTGACCGTTACCTGTTCGCGGGGGTTCCGGCGCGCAGGCCGATACCTCGGTCGTGGATCGAATCGGGTGCGATCGTGCGAGCTGGATCGATTGCCGAACTCGCTGCCGAGATCGGAGTGCCGGGCGATGCGCTGTCCGCGACCATCACACGATTCAACAGTCACGCGCGCGACGGAGTCGATCGCGACTTCGGCCGTGGGACAAGCAGATACGACCACTACTACGGCGACTGCACCAACAAGCCCAACCCCAGCCTCGGAGAACTCACGAAGGGTCCGTTCTATGCCGCGAAGATGGTGCCTGGAGACCTGGGGACCAAAGGCGGCATCAACACGGACGCTCGCGCGCGAGCGTTGCGCGCCGACGGTTCGGTCATCGACGGGCTCTATGCAGCAGGTAACACCAGCTCACCGGTGATGGGTCATACCTATGCCGGTCCAGGTGCAACTATCGGTCCCGCAATGGTTTTCGGATATCTGGCGGCGCTCGATGCGGTCGGACGATCCCACGACGGTAGTGAGCTCGAGACCGAAGGCAGGAATAATGGTTTGGCAGATCGCCGTGGGTAGGGTTCTCTTGACAGCGTGACCCACCTCAACATCGCCGACGTCGACTACTTTCTCCCTGATGGTCGGCAACTGCTCAGCGGTGTCAGCTTTCGGGTCGGCAACGGTGCAAAAACTGCACTGATAGGCCCCAACGGGACTGGTAAGACGACGTTGCTCCGCATTATCGCCGGAGACGTCGTCGCCGACGAGGGCGCTGTCACTCGATCCGGAACACTGGGCGTGATGCGGCAATTCGTCGGCCAGGTTCGCGACGAGTCCACCGTGCGCGATCTTCTGTTGTCCGTCTCGCCGGCACGGATCCGGGACGCAGCACTGGCGCTCGATACGGCAGAAAACGCGATGATCGAGCGCGACGAGGAATCAACTCAAATGAAGTATTCGCATGCGCTGGCCGATTGGGCCGACGTGGGCGGCTACGAGACCGAAGACTTCTGGGACAAGGTCACTACCGCGGCTCTCGGTGTTCCCTATGACCGTGCGAAGTGGCGCGCGGCCAACTCCCTCAGTGGTGGCGAGCAGAAACGGTTGGTTCTCGAAGCACTGTTCGCTGGGCCCGACGACGCACTCCTGCTGGACGAGCCGGACAACTACCTCGATGTTCCGGGCAAGCGATGGCTGGAAAAGACGATCTCGGAATCGTCGAAAGTGGTTTTGTTCGTCAGCCACGACCGCGAACTGATCGCCAACGCGGCCACCCACATCGTGACGCTCGAGCCCGGAATCAGCGGCGCAACGTCGTGGACCCACGGTGCTGGGCTGGCCAGCTACCACCAAGCCCGCGAGGATCGCAACGCTCGATTCGAAGAACTGCGCCGACGCTGGGACGAGGAGCACGCGAAACTGCGTGCCCTGGTTCTGCGATTGCGTGAAAAGGCCAAGTTCAACGACGGCGTCGCTGCGCGTTATCACGCCTCGCAAACCAGGTTGGCGAAGTTCGAGGAGGCAGGGCCACCCGAAGCGATTCCACTTCAGCAG
>NZ_LVCT01000771.1:0-13758 GCF_001647205.1 Rhodococcus sp. EPR-134 | reverse complement strand
GATCTGGTACGGAGATCGGGTTGCCGTGCTGGGCTCCAATGGATCCGGAAAGTCGCATTTCCTTCGGCTCTTGGCGGGTGGGGGGACCGATCCGGGGAGCGAGCATCTGCCTGTCGAGGCGCTCGACATCGCGCCGGTCGAGCACGGGGGTACTGCGACGCTGGGTGCTCGGGTACGTCCCGGATTGTTTGCGCAGACACACTCCAGACCCGATCTGACCGGAAACACGCTGCTCGAGATCCTGCACATGGGCGACGAACACCGCAGCGGAATGGGACGCGAAGCGGCGAGCCGCGCGCTGGACCGTTACGGATTGTCCCAGGCTGCGGAACAGAAGTACGACGACCTGTCCGGCGGTCAGCAGGCACGATTGCAGATCCTGCTCCTCGAGCTCTCCGGCGCCACGATGTTGTTGCTCGACGAACCGACCGACAACCTCGACCTTCATTCGGCTGACGCGCTCGAGCAAGGCATTGCTCAGTTTGCCGGCACGGTCATCTCGGTCACGCACGATCGCTGGTTCGCGCGCGGGTTCGACAGGTTCCTCGTCTTCGGATCGGATGGGAACGTGTACGAGAGCGAGTCGCCGGTGTGGGACGAGGCCAGGGTCGAACGAGCGCGCTGAGATCGAGCAGCCACTCCCTACCTGGGGAGAGGCGGCAGCTCGTTGATCATCGCGCGAAGGAGGCCCGGATCGCTGCGATCCGATCGAGGCGGGGGACAGCGCGAAAGATCGAGCTGTGTCGGAAAGCGCCACACAACGCGACCTGGATCTACCCTGTTCACCGCCGAGTACCAGTGGGTGAGGGGCTCGGCGAGCGCCGCGTGAAGCTCGAAATGCCGTCGGCGGCGGCTGGGGTCGCCTTCGCGCTGAAGTAGAAGCTGCTCCGGTGACGGTATCGAGATGACGGTCAGATCCGCGAAACCCAGTTCGAGGTGCTCGAAAGCTGTCTCGACTGCCGCGAGCTCGTACTCGAATCGCTCCCGAGGTGCTGCGCCCACCGCAGCGAGACACCAGCTGTAGTGCAGTTTCAGCGGGTCGCTGTCGCAGAGCGCGATACCGGTTCTCGCTTCGAGATCTTCCGCTTGCGACCATCGCTTCGAATTGACCGTTGTCCAGTAACTTGCCTGAAGGTCGAGATCCGTACCGTCCGGCTCGAACCCGGTGGGCTGATACTCGGCGACGAATCTCTCCGCCGCGGATTCGCCACCGAGTTGGGTTCGGCACCAGGTGGTCTTGCCGGCGGCGCTGGGTCCTTCTACTGCGATGATCACCAGTCCATTCTCCATAATGATTGGGGCGGTTGGTTTTTCCTGTTGCCAGGAATCTCTTAACATCCCCAGGATCCTCGTTGGCGGTCCGACACGGCCTGTTTCGGTGTGGTGGGTCACAAAATCACCGTGACGGTTGCCACATAACGGACGGATAACGATCGGTATGGTTGAAGCTCGAATCAATTAGTTGACCTGTGGTTATTGCTCGAGTTTCGACTGAGTCTGGTACAGCAGTGCCGGAAAACTGCCCCGTGACCAATCCGTGACCATCACCTACGGTCGTTGACAGCCCGAAACTACCGGGCAAACACCGACCCGCAACTGCGTGCTTCTGCCCCGCGGGTCCGGTACTCCCGAAACCTTCGCGGGGCAGGAGTGAAACAGACGAGTCGATCGACGAGACGTGAAAGCGTCCGGGCCGACCTCGTCCGCGGTAGCGGAGAGGATTTACCCAATGACCAGCATCACCTTCAAGCGCGCCCTCGGCGCAGTTGCAACCGCAGGCGCAGTCGTCGCGATCCCGCTCGCCATGAGCACCGGCACCGCTTCGGCAGCCGGCCACGACTGGTCCGGAGTCGCAAACTGCGAGTCCTCCGGTAACTGGGCCGCCAACACCGGAAACGGCTTCTACGGTGGTCTGCAGTTCACGCAGAGCACCTGGAACGCATTCGGTGGATCGGGCAACGCTGCCAACGCCAGCCAGGCCGAGCAGATCCGTGTCGCCGAGAACGTTCTCGCAGGCCAGGGCGTCGGCGCATGGCCCGTCTGCGGTCAGTACCTGACCACCGGCACCACCGCAGGCAACTACGAGGCCGCAGCCGCCCCCGTCACCGCTGAGGCTTCCGTCGAGTCGGCTCCGGCAGCAAGCACCGGAAGCGGCAACTACGTGGTCAAGGCAGGCGACACCCTGTCGAAGATCGCTGCTGCACACGGCATCTCGCTCGAGAACCTCGCCAGCCAGGTTCCGAACATCAACCTGATCTTCCCGGGACAGTCCCTCTCGGTCTAGTCTCGTGGCCGTTTAGGTCCTCAATGCGTCGAAATTGTCCGGAGCTGATGCAGCCCCGGACAGTTTCGGCGTTTCTGCGTTCGCAATGATCGTTGCCGCTTCCGTATGGATGGGGTCAAGATCCTGGCGCCACCCAAGAATGTGCAGCGCCGACCCGGCGATGACAGCGGCGTCGGGAATCGGGGTGCCTTCGAGCGCGTCGGCTCGCGCGCTGATCACACTTTCTACCAGGCGAAACGGAAGCTCGGCCAGGTGCGTTGATGATGGATCGTCAATCGCGTCGAGCACATCCTGGGCGAGTGCCCGGTATTGCTCGCGAAGCCGATCGCGATCGGCTCGGAACGACATGAACCTGTCACTTCTCAGTTCCGGTAAGAGATAAAGGACGCCGAGGTTCCACCGTCCGGTGATCAGTTGTGCCGCGTCGATGTACGAAAGTGCGTACAGCTTGACCTCGGGTGCGGTGTCGAGTGGCCTGAGATTCTCCGCGAAGTCGAGCGCCGGCGTCACGGTGTCGGCGAGAAGTGCAACCAGAATGTCGTCCTTGGTGGCGAAATGGTTGTACAGCGACGCCTGACGCATTCCGACTGCTTCGGCGATGTGGCGTGTGGACGTCGCGGCGAAGCCTCGGGTGGTGAACAGTTCAGCGGCTGCATCCAAGATCTCCGCCCGGGCAGTGCCACCCGGGCGTCGGCGAGCGGTCAGGCGGGGTCGTCCGGGGCCGGCGTTGGTCACGCCTTCCATAGTGGCAGGCTGCGGCCTTACGTGCGGGATGGCCGCCGCTGTGAGCATTCGGTCACGTGCTCGAAACGTACTCAACGAGCCTGTTACAGAATCAGGCGAATCGTATACGCGGGCGTCACCTGCGGCGAGTGGATTTCGCGAAAACTATCAATCGACAGTTATTCGCCTCTGAATCGCTTCGCCGAAGGAGTACGCCGTTGAGTGCAACCACCCCGGCTGCGCAGCCCACCACCGCATCCGCACTCGCCTCTTCGCCTCACGACGACGGTGACCTCGCGGAGTTCGGCTACGAGCAGCAGCTGCATCGATCGCTGGGAAAGTTCGCGTCTTTCGCCGCGGGCTTCTCCTTCGTCTCCATCCTCACCACGATCTTCCAATTGTTCGGCCTCGGTTTCGGTTTCGCGGGTCCGGCATTCTTCTGGACGTGGCCGGTCGTCTTCATCGGTCAGTTCATGGTCGCTCTCAACTTCGCGGAACTTGCTGCCAGATATCCGATTTCGGGTGCCATCTACCAGTGGTCGCGGCGGATGGGTGGTGAGATCGTCGGCTGGTTCGCCGGTTGGTTCATGATTATCGCTCAGATCGTCACTGCATCGGCCGCCGCGATCGCCTTGCAGGTCGTGCTCCCCAATGTGTGGAGCGGGTTCCAGATCATCGGCGAGGACAGCGCACTCACCTCATCGAGTGGTGCCGCCAACGCCGTGCTGCTCGGATCGGTACTTCTGGTTCTGACCACCTTTATCAACTGCATCGGCGTCAACTGGATGTCGCGTATCAACAACATTGGCGTGACCTGCGAAATCGTCGGTGTCATCGCAGTGATCGGGATGTTCTTCACCCACGCTCAGCGCGGACCGGACGTCGTCTTCGACACCGGCAGTGCCGGCGGTCAGCCCGGATACGCCTGGGCGTGGATCATGTCCGGACTGATGGCTGCTTACGTCATGGTCGGCTTCGGTTCGGCAGGCGAACTGGCCGAAGAGACCCGCAACCCCCGACGCGTCGCACCTCGTACGATCCGCCTTGCACTCTCCGCTTCCGCGCTCGGCGGCGGCTTGATGATCCTCGGCGCGTTGATGGCAGCGCCCTCACTGACCGACGGACGCCTGGCCACGGAAGGTTTGCCGTACGTACTGACCTCCATTCTGAGTTCGCCGTGGGGCACGGTCTTGTTGATCGACGTCTCGATCGCAGTGTTCGTGTGCACCTTGGCCATTCAGACTGCTGCTTCACGGCTGATGTTCTCCATGGCCCGCGACGGGCGCCTGCCTGCCTCGCAGATACTGGCAAAGGTCAACCCCCGAACCGGAACACCTATCGCGCCGTCCGTCCTCATCGGTCTGGTCTGCATTGCCGTCCTGGCCGTCAACGTAGGCAACTCGGCAATTTTTGCAACCCTGTCCAGCGTATGCATCATCTTGATCTACTTGGCCTACCTCATGGTGACCGTGCCGCTGCTGGTTCAGCGTCTCAAGGGATGGCCGCGCACCGCTGTCGGCCCCAAGTTCGACGCCGAAGGCAAAAAGCTTTTCTCCCTGGGCATCTGGGGAGTTCCGGTCAACATCGCCGCAGTTGTGTACGGCGCGCTGATGGTGATCAACCTGTCCTGGCCACGAGCCGAGATCTTCAACCCCACGGGGGAGTACCCCATTCTGCAGTGGGCCGCGCCCATCACGATAGCGCTGGTGGTGGGGCTGGGAGTCGCTTGCTTCCCGCGTGGCCGCGCCACCCCGAATCCCGTCACGATCGGAGCCTGACCATGAGTACTCAGACCACCGCCGGAGCGCGCGAGCATGCCCGGTCTCAAGCTGGAACGATCACCGATTCCATGCCCGTATTGCCGGCAACGCGTTGGCCGAACCCACCCGAAGACGTCGCTCCCGAACGTCTGACCTGGGCTGAGACCGTGCCGGGTGGGCGGTACACGACCAAGGTTCTCGCACGTGGAACCCGATTGCGACTTCGCGACATCGCTGGCAGCGCCTGCGCAAACATCTTGCTCTATCGCGCCGACGCCCCCTGGGAGCGTCTCAACGTCGCCGATACCGTCAAGGTGCCATGGCAGGCCTATCTCGGCGTCGGGCACCCGTTGCTCTCCGATCAGGGGCGAGTACTTGCGACCGTGGTCGCAGACACGTCGGGTCACCACGACGCGTTCTGCGGAACGACGTCACGCGCCACCAACGAGGCGAAGTACGGGCAGGGCTCGCTGCACAGTGCCTCACCCGCCGGGCGTGAACTGTTCACCGTCGCTGCCGCGAAGAACGGGCTCGGGCCGCAGGACATCGCGCCTCCGTTGTCCTTCTTCCATGGTGTCCGCGTCGAGGCGGACGGCGCTCTCACCAGTACGGGGTCCGCCGGCTCAGGCGCAACGGTCGACCTTCTGATCCACCTGCCCGTCATCGTGATGATCGCCAACACCGCGCACCCACTCGATCCGGCGCCGCAGTTTCCCACCACGTCCCTCGAAGTGCTCGCGTGGAACGCGGCCGACGAACTCGGCGGCCTTGACGATCTCGGGCCGGAATACCAACGCGCAGTGCTCAATACCGAAGATGCCTGGACGGCTTCGAACCTGGAGGAGATCGCATGACCACCACCTTGGATGTCCCCGCCCTCGTTCCCGGAACGGTGATCCTCGACGAGATTGCTGACGCATTCGGGCCGTGGTCCGCAGTTGTCCGTGCCGGTGACGTTCTGACCGTCGTCGATCTACACGGAAATCAAGCCGTCGACACCCTCGTCTACGCCGGTGACGATCACAGCGTTCGGTACTCGGCAGCAGCGACGGTCACAGCCCAGAAGAACCTGTTTCTGTCCACAGGCTCCGTGCTCCGCAGTGACGACGGAACTCCACTCATGACCCTGGTCGCAGACGAGGTCGGAAACCACGACACCGTCGGCGGCGCGTGCTCACAGGAATCGAACACCCTGCGATACGGCCACCACACCAAGCATCAGCACGCGTGCGTCGAGAACTTCCTCGTCGAGGGCGCAAAATGGGGGCTCGGTAAGCGGGACCTGGTGTCCAACATCAACTTCTTCATGAACGTCCCGGTCGACCCCGACGGCACACTCGGAATCGTCGACGGACTGTCGGCACCAGGCAAGCGGCTCGCGTTGCGTGCCGAACGTGACGTGCTCGTCCTCGTGTCCAACTGCCCGCAGATCAACAACCCGTGCAACGGCTTCGATCCCACGGCCGTCCGCATGATCGTCACACGGCCGGGAGCAGACGAATGAACGCAAAACTGACCATCGTGCGTCCCGGAATGCTGACGACGGTTCAGGACTATCCAGGACGCGTCGGATACTGGCAGATCGGAGTCCCACCATCGGGCCCGATGGACGACCTGTCGTTTCGGTTGGGAAACACCGCACTCGGAAACCCCGAAGGCGCCCCCGGCATCGAATGCGCGATGGCCGGACCTGCCATGACGTTCGACGAAGACACCACGGTCTGCATCACGGGTGCCCCGGTGTCGGTGACCGTCGACGGCGTCGTACACGGTCAGTGGCGTCCCGTTCTCGTCCCCGCTGGATCGGTGCTCGACGTCGGAACGGTCAGCGGCCCGGGACTGCGCATCTACGTACTCGTACAGGGCGGAATCGAGACCGACGACTATCTCGGCAGTGCGTCGACCTTCACCCTGGGCAGGTTCGGGGGACACGAAGGTAGGACTCTGCGGGCAGGAGACGTTCTCAAACTCGGACAGGCGACCGGGGTCGCGGGAGCTGTTCCCGCCGAGCATGTTCCGGCGATACACACGTGCTGGGAACTTGCGGTGACCGAGGGCCCGCACGGGGCGCCGGAGTTCTTCACCCGCTCCGACATCGACACGCTGTACGCGACCGAGTACGAGGTCCACTTCAACTCCGACCGCACCGGTGTCCGGTTGATAGGTCCGAAACCAGACTGGGCCAGAACCACCGGCGGCGAAGCCGGACTTCACCCTTCGAACATCCACGACAACGCGTATTCGATCGGTGCACTCGACTTCACCGGCGACACGCCCATCCTCCTCGGACCAGACGGACCGAGCCTCGGCGGCTTCGTCTGCCCGATCACAGTGGTGTCCGCTGATCGCTGGAAGCTCGGACAGTTGGCTCCCGGGAACAAGATTCGCTTCGTGCCGGTCCGCGCCGAACGGGCAGCCTCCCGGCGTGACCTCGGAGTATCGCGTCGAGCGTCCAATTCGGTTGTTCATTCCTCCGGTGGTGACGGCGACGACGGCGTCATAGCCCGTCGTGACGGCGACACCACGGTCACGTACCGGCGCTCAGGCGACGACAACGTTTTGGTCGACTACGGCGACATGAATCTCGACCTGGCGTTACGTGCGCGTGCTCATGCACTGCATCAGCGACTCGAAGCCGAGAAGCCGGCCGGACTACTCGATCTCACCCCGGGAATCCGCAGCCTGCAGGTCCGCGTTGACCCGGACGTGCTGCCCGTCCGCAAGCTGATGGGAATGCTCGCCGAGGCGGAGGACACCTTGCCGGCGGCCAACGAACTCGTTGTGCCCAGTCGCACTGTGCGGATGCCACTGTCGTGGGACGACCCGGCAACGCGCGAAGCGATCCAGCGGTACATGCACGGGGTTCGCGCCGACGCGCCGTGGTGCCCGTGGAACATCGAGTTCATCCGCCGGATGAACGGTCTCGAATCCGTGAACGACGTGTTCGACACCGTCTTCGGCGCCGAATACATGGTGCTCGGACTCGGTGACGTCTACCTCGGAGCGCCGGTCGCGACGCCGCTCGATCCGCGTCATCGTCTGGTCACGACCAAGTACAACCCCGCCCGCACCTGGACCCCCGAAAACGCCGTCGGGATCGGTGGGGCGTACCTCTGCATCTACGGCATGGAAGGCCCAGGCGGGTACCAGTTCGTCGGACGTACGACGCAGGTGTGGAATCACCGCCACCCCGCGAAGTCCGGGCCGTTCGAGGAGGGCACTC
Source organism: Rhodococcus sp. EPR-134 (assembly GCF_001647205.1). Lineage (NCBI taxonomy): Bacteria > Bacillati > Actinomycetota > Actinomycetes > Mycobacteriales > Nocardiaceae > Rhodococcus > Rhodococcus sp. EPR-134. The sequence goes on along the minus strand of NZ_LVCT01000771.1, from coordinate 5,768 downwards.
CGTGGTTGCTGCGATTCTTCGACCGGATCTCCTGGTACCCCGTCGAGCCGGAAGAGTTGATGGATCTGCGCGCGGACACCGCCGCCGGCCGCGGCGGGGGCGTCGAGATCGAGGACGGCAGCTTCTCGCTGGCCGAGCATCAGGAGTTCCTCGCGTCGAACTCGCGCTCGATCGAGGAGTTCCGCGCGATGCAGTCCGTCGCGTTCGGGGCCGAGCGTCAGCGCTGGTCCGACGCAGGGGAGTTCGCGCTGCCCGGTTGATGGTCGAGTGAGCACAGTCGTCTTAGAGTGAGCACCGCTTCGAGTGTGGCGGAAGCGGTGCTCACTCAGCAGTAACGGTGTTCAGTCCGCCTGGAACGGTTGCAGATGTCTGCGTCAGCGAGTCAGCGCGCGATTGAACAGATCGATGAACGGGCGAGGCGACGGGGTTCCGGTGGGCCGGAAAGGCGCAGAATCCCTCGACGCGGATACCCACTCGGTTCTGCTCACCCGCGACAAGTCGAGCTGATACCGGGTGTCCGCGGCGAGTCGGTGCAGGAAGAGGGTTCCGGTTCGCCCGTTTCCTTCCCGAAACGGGTGGGCATGATTGAGCGTCGAGTACACCGATGCGAGCGCGAACGACGCAGCGCCGTTATCGAGCGCTACCCAATCGACGGCGGCGATGATCTCTTCCACCTCGGACAGGTAGTTCCGAATCGCCGAGACCGGAGCAAACGTTGCCGCACCTTTCCTGATGTCGACGGTTCTGATGTGGCCGGCCCACTGGTACAGATCTTGGAAAACGTGCTGGTGAAGCAGGAGAAGTTCGGCTGTGTCTCGCGTGTGCTGTACGAGGTCGCTGCCGAGATGCGCCTCACCCAGGCGAAGCGCGGTCGCCGCGAACTCGAGTGATTGCAGTGCGGCGGGATCTCGTACGTCGAAATTGTTCTCGAGAACCGATGTACCGCGATAGACGTACGGCGCTGATCGTCGCCAGCGGATCCGCGGGGGAATCGCAGACGAGAGGCCGACGGCTCGCGCCAATTCCTGCTCGAAATACTCACGCCGAGAAAGCATCCCGATCATCACGGCCTCGAGTTCCGCGATCTGTTCATCGCTCGGATCCCAGCCTTCGAGGCGCTCCGCCGCCAGAACCTGTTCGAGCGCAGTGCGATTCACGGATCGATGTCGGGTAGCGCCGACGCGGACGCGGCATATTCGAGTCGTCGTTGCACACCTGCGACCTCGCGCACTGCATTGCTCAGCAAGCTCCGCGAGAGCGGAGTGAGTTCGGAGATCACGACTTCGTCGGTCGGTGGCCGACCTGCCGCGAACTGATCGGTCTGGTGGCGGACACGAATCTGCTGCAACACCTCGAAAGATTCGATCAGTACCTGGGCGTCGTCGTCGAGTAGGAAACCGCTTCCCGCTGCAGCCTTGAGGCGTTCGAGTGTCGAACTCGTGCGGGCGCCCACGGAAATCCCCGCCCAACGAGCGATGTTCACGATCGGTTGGACGGCGCTGGCTTTGAGGTCGACGGTTCCGGTCCGACGCGTCATCACGTCCTTGAACGAATGGAGCTTTGCCTTGTCCCCGACGGCTTCGCGAAGGAGCAGTCGCATGACGGCCGGGTGCAGTCGCAGTTGATCCAACGCCGCAGGGCGAGGATCCAACGCCGGATCGCCTGCGACGACACGGGCGTCCGCCAGCATCGACAACATGACCAGGGCTTGGTCCTGATACGGGTTGGACACCCATTTCCGCAGCGCAGTGCGCCATTGTGGGAGCGTCCGAGCAAACCTGGCCTGGGTCGCGACGGCGTTCTTGGTGTCGCGAGGGAACCCGCAGAGATCGAGGATGTCGTGGATGGTCTTCGCGGCGTCGGCTCCCTCGTGATGAGATTCGCCCCCCCACACCAGCGCACTGTCGATATCCGAAGAGGGGAGCGCTTCACGCCTGGCGACGCTGCCGAGCGACAGCCACGCGAAATCCGGTCGCTCGTCTCCGCCCACCACCAATTCTATGGCTCGCCTGACTGTTACGTCGATCAGCACGGCCAGCGTCGCGCCGATGTCGAGCGGAGAGACCCGTGACGCCACCAATTCCGTCACCAGAACAGGGACCGCGCGGGCTGTTTCGACGAGGTGGGCGTCGTCCTGTGCTGTGGCGAGCGCTGCGCGCAGTTCGAAACCCTGATTGGTGGCCGAAGTCAGGAGGTCGCTGAGTTCGAGCACACCCATCAGTGCGCCTGCCTCGGTCACGACCGGGAGATGGCGCAATCCGTACTCGAGCATGTCGGTCACGGCGTCGGCGCCCAATCGATCCGGATCGACTGTCACTGCTGACGGCGTCATCACCGTTGATACCGGCTGATTGCTGTCGATACCACCGACTACCACACGAGCACGTAGGTCACCTTCGGTGAAGATTCCGAAACCGGTTGTCTCCGTCGGGATCACAACAGCGCGGCGGCCCGCGTCGGTCATCAACTTCGCGGCCTCGCGGATGGTTGCTCGGCCATCGCAGACAATTGCGGGCCCGCGCAACAGGTCTCGCACCCGGCGCATGGCGGGACTCTGCATGCCTTGCCCCGTCGAGTGCCCCGTCATGGGGTCATTGTCGCAGGTGTGTCCGGTTCAGGCAGCGGAGGGTGAGATGTCAGAGACCCCCGAGTCGCGAGAGTACGTCGAGAGCGGAATCTGTAGTACGCCAGAGTGCGTCGATCTCCTGTTCTGCGCCCGGACGTGTCTGCGGATTCTGGAGGGCGAATCCGTTGGCCAGCGTGATGGTGTTGTATCCGCTGTCGGCGGCGCGGAGCAGCAGTTCCGAGGGCTGCGAGTTTCCGGCCAATCGGTCGAGTCCTTCGCCGACGAAGTAGAACCGCCAGAGCGGCCCCAGATCGGCGTCGTACTCGGCCTTGGTGAGGGTCACGATCGAACCACCCTTGACGGCAATGGAATCGACGATCTTGTAAAAATCGGGGACATCCTCCGCAGTGGTTCCGGACGTGGCGACGGCGTGAGCGAGGTCGACGGTGAGATGCGCGTTGTAGCCGGCCATGGCGACCCGTGCTGGACTGGCGTCGCACTGACGTGTCAGGGCGAAGTAGTTGCTCCACGCCGGATCGGTGGGAGTACCGGTGAACTCCGCATGGACGTTCACCAGGTACCTGCGCAGCAATTCGAAGCTGACGGAATGGGCCCACTCGTCATCGGCGAAGGCCGCAGGGTCTCGCTGCAGCGGCATCACCGCCTCGTGTTCGACAGCGTCGAGGCCGATGGAGAACAAGCCTCGCCAATCGTGGTGTGAGACGAGGATCGACGTGATCTCACGATGACGTTCGACAGCGGTCTCGAGCCGAGGCAGTCCGGCACCGTTCAGGGTCGTGACGTCGCTGAGTTCGGCAATCCGGCCCACCTCGGCATTGCTCAACTGGCTGCCGCAAGCCGTCGAAAGACTCTCGCCCGGTTCTGCGAGTGCAGAACCGGGCGAGAGGAAAGCGGCGGTGATGCCGAGCGCGAGCGTCAACGGATACAGCCGCATCGGTTTCATCGGCTCAGACTAGGCGCCCATTTCACAAATGTCCGGATTGGCGATCAGCTGAGAACCGCGTCGGCCTCGATCTCGATGAGCAGAGCGGGGTCGATCAGCGAGCTGACCTCGAGGATCGTCGTGGCGGGACGAATCTCGCCGAACACTTCACCGTGCGCGAGAGCGGCCTGCTCCCACTGCGTCATGTCGCGCAGGTACATGCGAGTGCGGATGACGTCGTCGAGCGAGGCGCCGGCCTCGGCAAGTGCTGCCTTGATAGTTTCGAGCGCTGCGCGGGTCTGATCTGTGAGGGTCTCACCAGGAGCGGTGGTGCCGGAGACTGCGATCTGGTTACCGATGCGCACGGCACGGGAGTAACCGATCTTGGGTTCCCATTCGGAACCGGACGAAATATTGATTCTGTTCGACATGCACCGAATTCTGCCAACAACTTCCCGGCCGTGGTGAGGCACGGTCAGGTATTCGCTCCATCTTGACATACCTTAGAACAAGTGTTCGACTTGGGGCCATGAGGTGGTCGGGTCAGGCATTGGATGCAGATGACGGAGCGCTACCCGGACTCGAACGAGCCGGGTTGGTTCGCTCCGTGCAGACTCCCGAGTTCGAGGGAATCACGTTTCACGAGGTGCTCTGCAAGAGCGCGCTCAACAAGATGCCCGAAGAGTCGACGTTGCCGTTCAGCTTCACCGTCAACGCTTTTCGTGGTTGCTCGCACGCATGCCGATATTGTTTCGCGAGACCGAGTCACGAGTATCTCGACCTCGACGCCGGCGCGGATTTCGACTCCCAAGTGGTCGTGAAGACGAACATTGCCGCGGTGCTCCGCAAAGAGTTGGCGCGAAAGTCCTGGAAGCGGGAGGCGGTGGCACTGGGTACCAACACCGATCCCTATCAGCGAGCGGAGGGCCGATACCGCTTGATGCCCGGCATTATTCGCGCGTTGACCGAATCCGGAACTCCCTTCTCGATCTTGACGAAGGGAACTTTGCTCCGACGGGACCTGCCGCTGTTGAAAATGGCGGCGGCGCAGGTCGACGTCGGAATCGGAGTGTCGTTGGCGATCAACGACGCTGCACTTCAGAAGCAGATCGAGCCTGGTACCCCGTCGCCGCGGGCGCGTCTCGAGATGATCCGCGCCATCACCGACGCGGGATTCTCGTGCAATGTCATGGTGGCGCCGGTCATTCCGTTCCTCACCGACTCCACCAGTCATCTCGACGGGCTGTTCGAGGCACTGTCCGAAGCCGGTGCGACGAGTGTGACGGTCTTCCCGATGCACCTGCGGGGGAGTACTCGGGGTTGGTTCATGAATTGGCTTGCTCAGGAACATCCGGCGCTCATCCGTCGCTACCGCGAGCTGTACGGGCGGGGCGCGTATGTCACTCCCGAATACAAGCGTTGGCTCGCAAGCCGTGTCGAGCCATTGGTCGAGCGCCATGGGTTGGGTGGTCGTTCGGAGCATCGAGACGTCAGTGCAGCTGGCAGTGAGCCGCGTGAGGCGCCCCGGGAACTGGTGGGTGCGGGAGCAGCTCTCACTTTGTTCTGACGGCCGCGGGCGCGTAAATCGGAGGCGCCCCGGACGTTTGCCGGGCTACATTCGCCTGGTGCTACTCACACTGACGTCCACCCCGACCCCGCAGACTCCTGATGCGACCGCGTTGAGCTACCTGCTGCACAAACATCCCGACCGCGTGCAAAGCTTCGACTTGGCGATCGGCACCGCCACGGTTCTGTACCCGGAGGCCTCAGCCGAAAAGACCACGGTGGCAGTGATTGTGGACGTCGACCCCATCGAACTTGTGCAGAGTAGGTATCGACGCGGCAAGAGTGGCGACAACTTTTCGCTGGGTGAGTATGTCAACGATCGGCCGTATGCGGCGTCGTCCATACTCTCGGTTGCTCTGTCGAAGCTGTTTCGCACCGCGTTGACGGGAACGTGCAAGTCGCACCCGGAACTCGTCGGAACCGAACTCGCGTTGACCGTCTCGATTCCGGTGGTTCCGTGCGGCGGCGATGCGGAATTGCCTCGTCGGTTGTTCGAGCCGCTGGGCTGGGATGTGGCCGCGATACCGGTGCAGCTTGATCCGCACCTGCCGACGTGGGGAAACTCCGACTTCGTGTCGTTGACGCTCACCGGGGAACACACGGTGCAGAGTGCCCTTCGGCACCTCTACGTGCTGTTGCCGGTCCTCGACGACGTGAAGCACTACTGGGTGGGACCCGACGAGGCAGACAAGT
>NZ_LVCT01000770.1:0-9545 GCF_001647205.1 Rhodococcus sp. EPR-134 | reverse complement strand
TCGATCGACTGATTCCCGACCAAGCAGAGGCGCAGATCGAACTACCGCGACCGGATCCGCCGCTGGCACGGCTTCGCGTCGACGCAGTTTTGGCGACACTTCAGCGACTGCACGTCAGAACGATTGTCGACATCGGTTGCGGCGAAGGCAAACTGATCGAGGCGCTGATGCCGCACGCTCAATTCGACAAACTTGTCGGCGTCGATGTGAGCGCGCGCGAACTGACACGGGCGCAACGCAGATTGAAGTTCACCGAAATGTCCGACGCCCAACGTGAACGTGTGTCTTTGATGCAGTCGTCCGCGACGTACCGCGACGCACGCTTGAAAGGCTTCGACGCAGCCGTGCTGATGGAGGTGGTCGAGCACGTCGACACGGCGCGCCTGCCGGCGCTGGTCAGATCGGTCTTCGTGGACGCAGCACCGCAGTATGTGCTGCTGACTACTCCGAATGCCGACTACAACGTGCTGTATCCGGCATTGGCCGCGGGAGAGTTCAGGCACCCCGATCACAGGTTCGAGTTCTCCCGAACCCAATTCCGCGACTGGGCAACCGAAACGGCCCGAGTCCACGGCTATTGCGTGGAGTTCGAATTTGTCGGAGCAATTGATCCGGTCCTTGGCGGACCGACACAGATGGCAATCTTCACGAAGGAGGCACGAACGTCATGACGGTGTACGAGATTCCAGATCTCGCCCTGGTAGTACTCATCGGCGTCAGTGGCTCGGGAAAGTCGACCTTCGCGGCGCGCCACTTCGGTGAGTTCGAAACTCTCTCGAGTGACACATTCAGAGGGTGGGTCAGTGATGATCCGAACTCACAGGAGTCGACGTCCGATGCTTTCGAAGTGCTGGAGTTCGTCGCGGCCAAGCGTTTGCGACGCGGACGTCTCACGGTGGTCGACGCGACCAACGTCCAGCCCGCCGCGCGCAAGCGACTCGTTGCGTTGGCTCGCGAGCACGACATACTGCCGGTGGCAGTCGTGCTCGATGTTCCGGAATCGGTCTGTTCTGCACGAAACGACGCTCGCTCTGATCGGACGTTCGGACGCGACGTGATTCGCCGTCAGCACCAACAGTTGACTCGCTCGCTCCGCGGGCTGGGTAAGGAAGGTTTCCGTTCGGTTCACATCCTCAGAGGTGAGGACGCGGTTTCCGAAGCCACATTCTTGCGCCACCCGCTCCGCAGCGATCTGCGTGTCGAGCGTGGTCCGTTCGACGTCATCGGTGACATCCACGGATGTCGAAGTGAGCTCGAGACGCTCCTCGTGAAACTCGGCTACACCGTCGACTACGGGACGGACGGCAGAGCTGTCGATGCGGTGCCGCCGGAAGGGCGAACTGCCGCCTTCCTCGGTGACTACGTGGATCGAGGACCGGATTCGGTCGGTGTGCTGCGTCTGGTCATGGGGATGGTCGCGGCGGGACATGCGATAGCGGTTCCGGGTAACCACGAGAACAAATTCGTCAAGGCCTTGCGCGGTAAGAAGGTCACGGCCAGTCACGGACTCGCCGAGACCCTCGAGCAGATGGCCACCGAGTCGGCGGAGTTCCGGGACAGCGTCGTCGACTTCTGTGACGGGCTCGTCGCGCACCTCGTTCTGGACGACGGCAAACTCGTGGTTGCGCACGCCGGTCTCAAGGAGGACTACCACAACAGGGCGTCCGGCCGAGTCCGGAGCTTTGCGCTCTACGGTGAAACTACCGGTGAGACGGACGAATTCGGCTTACCCGTTCGATACCCGTGGGCGCAGGACTACCGAGGATCAGCCATGGTCCTCTACGGTCACACGCCGGTGCACGAGGTGGAATGGATCAACAACACCGCGTGCCTCGACACCGGCTGTGTGTTCGGTGGATCCCTCACGGCTCTTCGATACCCGGAACGAGAGATCGTGTCGGTTCCGGCGGAGCGGGTTTGGTACGAGCCGGTGGTACCGCTGGCACCGCCGACTCGTGATCCGGACGTGCTCGATCTCGCCGACGTCCTCGAAACGACCGGCGTCGACACCGAACTGCGCGGTCGAGTGTCCGTTCGCACCGACAACGCTGCCGGCGCCTTGGAAGTGATGAGCCGATTCGCGGTCGCGCCGCAATGGCTGCGGTACCTACCGCCGACCATGGCGCCCTGCGCGAGCGCCCAATCCGATGACTATCTGGAACACCCGTCGACCGCGTTCGACGCATACCGGGCCGGCGGAATCGGAACAGTGATCTGCGAAGAGAAGCACATGGGTTCGCGGGCAGTGGTGCTCGTGTGCCGTGATCGATCGGTTGCTCAGTCCCGCTTCGATGCACCGGATGCGCTCACCGGGATGGTGCACACCCGCACCGGCCGCCAGTTCTTCGACGACGACCTGACTCAGCAGTTGATCGACGACATCGCCGCCGCAGTCACCTCCGCTGGGTTGTGGGAAGAGCTGGGCACCGACTGGCTGCTCCTCGACTGCGAACTGTTGCCGTGGAACGTCAAAGCGGAAGGTCTGCTGCGCTCGCAGTACGCGTCGGTCGCGGCGGCCGGGCGATCAGACCTCACAGCTCGCGAGGCCGTGCTGGCGCGGGCCGGGTCGCGGGGCCTGGACGTGGCGGAGATGTTCGAACAGACAACTGTTCGGGCCGCCAGTATCGAGCGCTTCGGCGAGGCGTACCGACGGTACGTGTGGCCGACGAACGGACTGGACGGCGTCACCATCGCGCCGTTCCAGATTCTGGCGGCCGAGGGCCAGTCGTACGGGGAACGGGATCACGAATGGCACCTCGGTATTTCGGACCGCCTGGCCGCGGCCGACCCGAGTCGATTTACCACTACACGTCGCCTGGTGGTCGATCTCGGTTCCGAGGACTCGGTGTTCGAAGCGACGAAGTGGTGGGAGTCGCTCACCGGCGACGGTGGTGAGGGGATGGTCGTCAAACCGCTGGCGAATCAGATTCACGGACCGCGGGGGTACAACGCGAAGGTTCAGCCGGGGATCAAGGTCCGCGGCCGGGAGTACCTGCGATTGATCTACGGTGCCGACTACCTCGAACCGTCGACGCTTGCGAGATTGCGTAACCGCAACCTCGGACACAAGCAGTCGATGGCGCTGCGCGAGTACGCGCTCGGCATGGAGGCGGTATCCAGGCTCGTCGACCGTGAACCTTTGTGGCGAGCGCACCAGGCCGTGTTCGCGGTGCTGGCTCTCGAATCGGAGCCGGTCGACCCGCGGTTGTGACGGCCGGTGCGCGGGCTCGGATTGATACCGTCGGGTATGGGTGTGATTGCTCGCTTGGACGGTTTCAATCGACGCCATCCGTGGAGTCACAACGATCACTACGGCCGGTGGGTTCTACGTAATCTGCGCGGGGTCAGGTCCGGTCGCGCTCTCGACGTGGGGAGCGGGACCGGCAATCTGATCGACCTCTTGCGTCGGCGGTTCGACGTGGTGGTCGGTGTGGAACCCGACCTGACAACCTCGGCCGCCGTGCGCGCAAGGTTTGTCGACGACGGGAACGTGATCATCGACGCGCAGCGGATCGAGGACTTTGCATCCGAGGCGAAGTACGACGCGATCACAGTCGTCGCAGCGTTGCATCATCTTCCACTCGAAGAATCGATGAAGCAGCTGAGTAGCCTGCTCGAACCGGGCGGGCGGCTCGTCGTGGTCGGGTGTTATCGATCGACCACAGCCACCGACGCACTCCTGTCGGTGTTGGCGACCGTGTGCAATCCCGTCGTCGGCGTCGTCAAGCATCGACGGGTTGCCTCCGAGCCACTGAAGGCGATGACAGCTCCCACCGCGGAACCGGGTGAGTCGATGGCTGACGTCCGGCGCGCGGCCGCGTTGTGTCTGCCAGGTAGCCGGATCAGGAGACGACTGTTCTGGCGATACACCCTGATCTACGACGAGAGTCCGGCCGGCGCGTCGGTGGGGGAGTGAGTAGACCGTTCCGGTTCCTGGGGAAACGCGCGTCGGCCGAACCCGACTATCGCCAACGAAGCGATCATCAGAGCGACCCCGATGCCCGCCAGATGTGAGAGCCCGCCACTGTCGACGACGGCCGCACCGAGCAGAGCGCCCGTTGCAATCGCGATCTGGAACACGACAACGTAGATGGCCGAGGCACGGTCGGTCCCGATAGGGACGGCGCGCAGAACCGAGGACTGGAGGCAGATCGGAACGGTGGTGAACGCCGCACCCCACAAGATCGTGGCGACGACAGCGAACGCTCCCATCGACGGCGCCAAGAGCCAGAAGATGGCCAGCGCGCCTGCCACCGTCGCGATCGAGATGAGCGTGAAGAGGCGTGGTTGGCGGTCGTAGTACTTGCCGGCGACCCACACTCCGACGGCGCCGGCGGCGCCGTAGACCAGAAGCATCGCGGTACGGATGCCACCGGACGAGCCGAGGCTTTCCTCCACCAGAAGTGTGAAGAACGTGTACGAAGCGAATTGCCCAAGGGCGGCAAACAGCGTTGCCGCGCAGATGACGGCGAGTGCCCGTTTCATCGCCGGTGTCGGCTTCGGTTTGTCTCGCTTACTCCGATGGTGTTGATCGACCGGCATTTCTGGCAACGCACGATGCAGTGAGAAAGCAATGCCCACTGCCACCACACCGATTGCCGCCGACGCGGTCCGCCAACCCCAGGACTGGCCGATCGCCGAAGACAGGGGTCCTCCGAGAACAAAAGCGAGAGACGTACCGGCATACACCATCGCGATGGCCTTGCCCTGTTGTCCGCGCGGAACCAGGGTGGCAGCGACCGGTGCAACGACAGCCCAGAACACTCCGTGCGTCGCAGCGCAGAGCAATCGTCCGATCACGAGCATCGGATAGTTGACGGCCAATGCTGCGACCAGTTGCGACACCGCGAGGGTGGCCACCGTCAGAACGACGACGCGTCGTCGCGGCCAGGTTTTGACCGCTCCGATCAGCGGAAGCGTCAAGACCGCGACACCGTATGCGTAGAAGGTCAGCAGTAGGCCGACACGCCCTTCGGTGACGTCGAGGTCCGTCGAGATTTCGCTGAGCAGTCCGACGGGGAGCATTTCGGCCGTCACGTAGGCGAAGGCTGCTCCGGCCAGTGTCATCAGCCGTAGCGTGGTTGCCTTCGGCAGTCGAGCAGTCATGTTGTGTAACGATACATGTATCGATACACAACTGCGCAATGGATATTTTGCACTCGCTATGCTGAGGCTCATGGCCATACGTGCGCAGCGTTCGAGTCGTCCGACGATGGCCGACGTCGCCAAGGCCGCAGGCGTGTCGGTGATGTCGGTGTCGTACTCCTTCGCGCAGCCCGAGCGCGTGTCTGAATCAACGCGGGCCAAGGTGTTCGCCGCCGCCGAAGAGCTCGAGTACGCGGGCCCGAACCGGGCGGCGCAGTCCTTGCGGAGCGGGAAATTCAACAACATCGCGGTCGTCTTCAGCGAGAAGCTGACGTACGCCTTCGAAGACGCAGTAGCTCGGCGATTCCTCTCGGGAGTCGCCGAAGCGTGCCTGGATGCGAACGCCGGGCTGATGATGCTGCCGAACTCGGGGAAACCGGGAGACGTCGACAGAGTTCGCGACGCAGCAGTAGACGGTTTTGTCGTCTGGACCACCGTCTTCGACGATCCCATCCTCGACGCGATTGTCGGCACCGGAAAACCCGCATGCATCCAGGGTGGTCCGTTGCACGAGGGTGTGGATCTCGTCGGGATGGACGATGTTGCCGGCGCCGTTGCGATCGCGGCAGTCGGGTTGTCGGGGGCGCAGCGGCCCGCGGTGATCAGCCTTCCGTGGGATCGTGAGCGTCGGTCCGAGATTCGGATGGACGTGGATCCAGGTGAAGCGTTCTTTCCGGTGTCCCGCCATCGGCTCGAGGGCTACGAGCGCGCCGTCCGCGATGCGGGCCTCGATTGGTCCTCGGTGCGGGTGGGGGTGGTCACCGTCAACGAGCGGAGCGAGGGTGCGCGGATGGCTCGGTCCCTGCTCGACGTTCCCGAGAGCCGAAGGCCCGATGTCATCTTGGCGATGAGTGACGAACTGGCTCTGGGGGTTTTGGACGCGATCCGCGAACTCGGCCTCGCGCTGCCCGACGATGTCGCAGTCGTCGGATGGGACGACACAACAGCCGCATCGGACGCCGGCCTGACAACGGTTCGCCAGTCCCTGTTCGATCAAGGGCGCAATGCAGCTCGCGTGGTTCTCGGGCTGGACGATGCGGTCGAGCCGGTCGAATGGTCGGTGCGTCGGCGAACCTCGACACGATGATCACGCCGGTAGTCATCGACGGTCTGCGTCTTCGGTGGTTTGTCCCTCCCGAATTGGGGGAGACCGTCCGATGGGGACTCTCCTGGAATGTCGACAGCCCGAGCAGGTGGGCGGTAGTCGAGCCGGCGTGGGTCTTGACGGCGGAAGTGCGCACGAGTTCGAAACCATTGATGTGGAGACTGCCTCGCGACGGGTCAGGCATTCGGGAGCCGGTCCAGCCGGCGATCGCTCGCGTCGCTGCACTGCAATTCATGTTCGACGCCGAACCACCGTTGCCTTCTCGGATCGAAGCCGCGGGCGCTTTGCAACTACGCGCCGGAACTCCTCGTGACGACACAAATGCCCGTCAGGCATGGATCGATTTCGACGAGAGTGCCGCCACGACCGGGGTAGTTCGGCGCCTGCGGCTCATGTCGATGGAGTCCGACATGCTGCCCGACCCGAAGTTTCCGCACGGCCCGAACTGGGGTTGGGCTACGAGGCAACTCGTGCCTGGCTCCGAGCGCTTCTACGAGTTGGCCCGTGCACCTCGCGCGTTGCGCTCGTATCAGCTGACCGATCGTGAATACGGGCCGCGGCGCGAGGACTTCCTCCTGGTCGACCTCGAGACGGCTGCTTGATCGTTGGGACCTGACACCGTTTTTATTCAGTGGACACAGACTCCAGCTGACCGGAACCAGTGTCTGCTCGACGAAACCGGTGCCAGGTGCTGCGACTAGCGCGCTCCACTGGCCACGTTCAGTGAGTATTTGCCGGGCGGCGCCCCGACATGCTTGACGAAGTGCCGCGACAGGTGGGATTGATCGTGGAATCCGACGTCGACGGCCACGTCCGCCAATTCGCGCCCGGCGAGGATTGCGCGTCGCGCCAGATCGATTCGACGTCCCGTCACGTACTTGTGAGGCGGAAGCCCGAAATGCTTCGCGAAGTTCTTGATCAGATACGTGGGCTTCCGCTGCAGGATGTTCGACGCTTCCCGCATCGTGATTCCCGTTGTGAGTCGCGCATCGAGCAGGTCCCGAAGTTGATCGGCAACGCGTTCGTCAACGGTCGGCGTGTGAAGGGATCGACCTGTGGCCGGTGTGAGGATCTCGTTCAATCTTTCAGCGAGGAACCCCAGGCGACTTTCGGCCTCGAGTGATTCGCCGTCCGGGCCGAGTGCAGAGTGCAGTTGATCGATGCGATGGCGCAGCAGAGGGTCTCGAATCTCGGGGCTGTCCACCGCCGGGCCTATGAGGACCTCGCCGAGAACTGACGTGTCGAGGTAGAGGATTCGTTGACGAAATCCGGCCTCGGTGACCGGAACTCCGTCGTGTGCAATGCCTGGCGGCAACAGAGTCACGATCTCTGGTGCTGCGCCATGAGCGCGATGATCGAGGTCGTATGCAATCGTGCCGCGGTCGACGAGCATCAGGGACCACTGATCGTGCGTGTGTTTGGGATAGGCGTGTCCGACGAAATCGGCATGGAAGACCTCGGTGATTCCCGCGAGGCTCGGTGCCCACGCGGTGATCTGTGCGCCGCGGGGGTCCATGTCAGAAACGTACAAGACGCAGCTGCCTCGGGTGACGAAGAGTGGCGGGGTCGTCATCGCAGTGGTGGCGCGCCCGAGGGAGGAACAACATGAACAGTTCGGCAACAGCGGTATCGCTCCGCGAGAAGTTCGGTCAGTTCACCGAGCACTGGTCGCCCAAGAAGATTGCGGCCCTCAATGATTACGAGATCAAGATCGTCAAGATCAAAGGTGAATTCGTCTGGCACTCCCACACCGACACCGACGAAATGTTTCTGGTGACAAAGGGGCAGATCCGAATCCAACTGCGCGACGGAGATGTTTCGCTGGGGCCCGGTGAATTGTTCGTTGTGCCTCGCGGAGTCGAGCATTGTCCCATCGCCGAAGAGGAAGCGGAGGTGATGTTGATCGAACCCGTGGGCGTGGTGAATACCGGGAACGTCGGAGGATCACGAACCGCGGTGCTCGAGGACTGGACGTAGCTAGCGGCTCTTCCAATCCAGGGGATTGGTTCGGAGCGGCAGTGCCATGCCCGATCTCCAGAGCGTCGCCGCGCGAGAGTGCGGACGGAGCTGGACCTCGCGCCTCATCGACTGCGTGAACTCGTCGGTGAACCCTGTTCGCGGGTACTCCGCGATTGCTGCATCAACAGTTGCTCGCGGAATTTCGGGCGCACGCCGACCGGCAACGTCGAAATGCGCTGCGGCATGCAGTAGATAGGCGTCAGCGCCCGCGCCGCGGTCGACGGTCAGATCCATGTGCAGACGGATCGCTTCGCCGATTCGCTGTACCGACCTCTCCGAAGTTCCCACTCTGGTCGCGAGTTCTTCTGCGTCTGCGGCACTGATGTAGGTGAAACACCCGTGCTCGGCCGATCCTTCTGCGCCCAGTCCGACATCGTGAAGGGCGCACGCAGTGAAGAGATCTTCGGGGTCGTACTCGATCGCATCGATCTGCGCGAAGGCGTCGGCCCAGATCCAGCAGCGCAGGCTGTGGTTCAAGACCGCGGGGGACAGGGTTCCTCTGGCGTGATCGAGCGCTTCGCTGCACAGCTTGGTGTCGGGGAGTGGGCGTTTGCGCAGCTCGGGTGTGCGAGTGGGGTAGCGGCCGAGCCGCAGTCGGAGCGTCGACGGAGCACTCATGGCCTGCGCAGCAGCCGCGCGGGCCATGAGTTGTATCTGCTCGAGGGTGGTCAGCTCACCAGGGCGCATCGAATTCCTGTCTGAGGTAGGGGACAGCTGGATATGAATCTAGTTGCCAGGTCTAATCCTTCGTTCGATATGAATATCTGTCGACGACGGAAACAGGGAATTTTCCGAATATTGGTTGATAGCAAGTGCCATCCAACGGCAACCCCGAATCTGTAACCTCACCTCTACACATCGCAAGAACCATCAAGCGACGACGGTGGGGCTCGGCTCAGATGACGCCGAACCCGACAATCCCCGGGACTTCCGACGGGACGATGCGATGAAGCATGACCTCGTTGTTCTCGTTGCCGCCGACGGTCGTCAGAGTGCCGGCGTCGTTGACCAGAACGACGTTGACGTGTTGGCCGAAGGGGCTCGAGTCGCCGTACAGGATCGTGTCGCCGACCTTGGGTTGGTAGTCCCGACCGTAGGGGACAAACGCGTCGATGGACTCGTAATACTCCTGCAGCGTGTACACCCCGGGGATGCGCCACGACCCTGAGTTGGGGTTCGAGAACGGCGTGCCGATCTGGTTCATCGACCAGCTCACGAAATCGGCACACCACGATTCTTCGACACCCTCGGCGTACTTGGTGCCGGGACTCCCTGA
>NZ_LVCT01000769.1:0-30029 GCF_001647205.1 Rhodococcus sp. EPR-134 | reverse complement strand
GACCACCGCGACCGGGCAGTCCTCGCCGTAATTGTCGGCCAACTCGGATGCGATCTGTTCGATGCGATGAGCGCCGAGGTGAATCACCATCGTCGCGCCGCTGCGGCCGAGCGACCGCAGATCCTCGCCCTCCGGCATCGCCGTCGACAAGGTGGAGACTCGGGTGAGAACAATGGTCTGCGAGACGCCTGGGACAGTCAGCTCGCGCCCCAGCGCGGCTGCAGCCGCGGTAAATGCAGGAACACCGGGAATCATGTCGAAATCGACTCCTGCGGCGTCCAGGCGACGAGCTTGCTCTGCCACTGCACTGAAGATCGACGGATCGCCGGAATGCAAACGCGCGACGTCCAGCCCAGCGGAATCCGCTTCGACAAGAATCGCGGTGATCTCGTCCAGGCTCAGCCGAGCAGTGTCCACGACCTGAGCTCCGACCGGGCACCACTCGAGCAACTCCGCTGGAACAAGGCTGCCTGCGTACAAGCACACAGGGCTCGCAGCGATGATCCGTTGCGCGCGGACAGTGATCAAATCTGCCGCACCGGGACCCGCACCGATGAAATGAACGGTCATTGTGTGGATTCCTCCGGCGTATCTGTGTCTGCGCCTGCAGACGGCTGACGTTTTGTGACGGACCATTGGACCACCGGAAGTTGCGGTCGCCAAACGTTGAACGTTCCCAACGGCTCGGCGCGCTGCACCTGAAAGCGTCGCAGCGTCCCACCATGGCGACTCATCCAGCCGAGCAGCAACGATTCGGACTCGGCGGTCACGGCGTTCGCGACCAGACGACCACCCACGCTCAACTGCTCCCAGCACGCTTCGAGCATTCCCGGTTGCGTGACGCCGCCGCCGACGAACACCGCATCGGGACGTCGAGTTTCGTCCGCAAACGCCTCCGGCGCGGCCCCTTTCACGTTCAACGCGGGCACGCCGAGATTGAGTGCATTGGCACCGATCTGCGACACGCGGCTCGCCACCTTCTCGAATGTTGTTGCAGTGCAACGTGGGTGAGTTCGCATCCACTCGATGGCGACGGTTCCCGACCCACCGCCCACGTCCCAGAGGTGTTCTCCCGGCGCCGGGGCAAGCGCGCACAACGTCAACGCACGGATCTCCTGCTTGGTCATCTGACCGTCGCCGACAAAAGCAGCATCCGGTAGCCCCGGGATTCGAGTCAGCCGCAAGAGAGGATCGGCCGCGATGCACTCGACGGCCAGAACGTTCAACGCGTCCACGTCCTCGTCCGCGTGATCCCACTCGTCTGCGACCGTGACGGTCCGCGATTCCCCGGCCCCGCCCAGCTGGGCCAGCACGGTCACGATCGATCGACCGAAGCCCGCGCCGGACAACAGACGTGCCACCTCCCCCGGTGTCGAGCGCCCGTTGCTCAACACCAGCAGTCGCGCACCAGAAGTCACGGAAGCCAATACTGTCGCCGAGTCTCGGTTGACCAGGCTCACGACGTCGATCTCGGCCGATGCCCATCCCATTCGCGCGCTCGCCAACGCCACCGACGACGGGTGGGAGATCACTCGCACGTTGTCCGCGCCGAGCAGCCTGACCAATGTGACACCGAGACCGTGGAACATCGGGTCACCGCTGGCGAGCACGCATACTCTGCGGTCCGCGTTCTCGGCGAACATCGACGGCAACGCCGGAATCATCGGAGACGGCCAGGTCAGCCTGGTGGGCGCACGCCGTGCCCCGAGATGTGTCGCCGGGACCAAGTCCAATTGGCGCGGCGACCCCATCAGGACCTCCGCGCCCAGGATTGCGCCCTTTGCGCTCTCGGACAGCCCATCCCAGCCGTCGGCGCCGATGCCGACGATCACCACCGGGTGTGTGGTCATCGCGGCATCCGGCGCCAGATCGTCTGAGGCAGAAGCCGCATGACGAAGAACACCGGCTGCAGAACTCGCGGTACCCACACACGCGTCGCCCCGGAGTTCAGTCCCCGCACGACGGCGTCCGCGACCTGCGACGGAGTGCTCGACATCGGGGCAGGCGACATTCCCTCGGTCATCTTCCCGATGACGAACCCTGGCCGTACCAGCATCAACTGCACGCCCGAACCGTGCAGCGCGTCGCCCAGACCGCTGGCAAAACCCTCCAAGCCGGCCTTTGCGCTCCCGTAGACGTAGTTGGCGCGGCGAACCCGAACGCCGGCGACGGACGAGAACACCACGATCTTTCCGGTTCCCTGTCGGCGCATGATCTCCGCGAGGTGCGTGAGGATGCTGACCTGAGCCACGTAGTCGGTGTGCACCACCGCGACCGCATGCGCCGCGTCGGTTTCGGCACGCGCCTGATCGCCGAGAATCCCGAAGGCCAGCACTGCAATCGAAATCCGACCGTGCTCGGCGACTACGGCGCCCAGGAGGTCTCCGTGCGTGTCGACAGCGTCGGCGTCGAACTCGACGGTGGAGACGTCGACAGCGCCGGCGTTTTTGAGCATCTGCTCCTGCTCCGACAGCTCTCCGCTGCGTCTGGCAGCCAGAACGATGTTGCGGCCCGGCGCGAGCCTGACCCCGATCTCGAGGCCGATCTCACTTCGTCCGCCGAGGAGCAGTACCGTCTCGATGTCATTCACGTTCGCACCCGCAGTCACCGCTCCAGTGTCCTGGATTACCGTCGTGGCATGACGCTCACCCCCTCCACCACGCCATCGTCACAGCAGACTCTCACTGAAGACGGGCTGAAGTTCGTCGGTGAATACCACCTCGCGACACTCACGACGTTGCGTCCGAACGGCACCCCACACGTCGTTGCCGTCGGGTTCACCTGGGACCAGGAAGCCGGAAAAGCGCGCGTGATCACCAGCGGTGGCTCACAGAAGGCGATCAACGCAGCGCGTGGCGGATACGCCGCCGTCAGTTCGGTCGACGGTGGCCGCTGGCTCACGCTCGAGGGGCCGGCACGCGTGCTCACCGACGCGGACTCCGTGGCCGACGCCGTTCGGCGCTATGCCGAGCGGTACCGCCAGCCACGGGTCAATCCCGCGCGCGTGGTCATCGAAATCGACGTCACACGCATACTCGGGTCCGCTGCGTTCAAGAAAAGCTGATCAGGCGAGGACAGTCAGGCCGTGCGGACGGTTGTTGAACGACTCGCAACCGTCGGCGGTCACGACGACGATGTCCTCGATACGGGCACCCCAACTGCCGCGGAAGTAGATTCCCGGTTCGATGCTGAAGGCCATACCTTCGACGAGTTCGATGGTGTTGCCCTCGACGATGTACGGCTCCTCGTGCACGGACAGCCCGATACCGTGACCGGTGCGGTGAACGAATACCTCTGCAAGCCCTTGTGCGGCAAGCACTTCGCGGGCTGCAACGTCCACGGATTCTGCGGAGACTCCTGGCCGCACCGAATCGACCGCAGCCTGCTGCGCCGCCTCGAGTACCGCGAACTGTGCGGCAACCTCCGCGGACGGCTGCCCCATGCTGTACGTGCGAGTGGAGTCCGAGTTGTATCCGGGCTCGACCGGTCCGCCGATATCGATGACCACGATATCGCCGCTCTCGATCACCCGGTCCGAAACCTCGTGATGCGGATCGGCGCCGTGCGGGCCCGAACCGACGATCACAAACGCGGCCTCGGTGTGCCCCTCTTCGAGAATCGCCGCCGAAATCGCTTCGCCTACTTCAGCTTCCGTACGTCCGACGACCAAGAACTCGGCCATGCGGGCGTGAACACGGTCGATGGCCGCACCGGCTCGCCGCAACGCCTCGATCTCGGCGCCGTCCTTGACCATCCGCAATTCGCGCAAGACGCCGGTGGCGAGAATCGGCAACGCGCCCAAGGTGTCTGCGAGCGGGATCAGATGCAGCGCAGGCATCGCATCCGTCACCGCAACCTTCGCGCCGGTCGGGAGTTGCGCCGCCACAATCGCATACGGGTCGACACCGTCGACCCAGTCGAGGACGGTCAACCCGAGATCGCCCACTGCCGATTCCTTCAGCGACGCCAACTCCAACCGAGGAAGTACGACGGACGCCTTCGCCGTGTCCGCGGCGATGACCAACGCGGTCAAGCGCTCGAACGAGTCAGCCCGAGAACCTGTCAGGTACCGCAGATCCGGACCTGGAGTCACCACCAGACCGTCGAGTCCTGCTGATCGAGCCAACTCCGCGGCGCGAGCGATACGTGCGCCGTACACGGCGCTGGAGAATCGGGAATCCTGTTCGGCTGGAGACGTCATGGCTTACAGGTTAGTGCCGACTGGCAGGATGGTGACCATGAGTGGGCCATTGCTTCTCCTCGACGGTGCCAGCCTGTGGTTTCGTGCGTTCTACGCGCTGCCCGAGTCATTCGTCGATCCCGACGGAAGACCTGTCAACGCGGTGCGCGGTTTCACCGACATGGTGGCGTCCCTGATCACCAAACACCAGCCGAGTCGTCTCGCCGTGTGCCTGGACTTGGACTGGCGACCGCAGTTCCGCGTCGATGCAGTCCCGACGTACAAAGCGCATCGCGTCGAGGAAGGCTCTGACGGTGCGTCCGAAGAAGTTCCGGACACGTTGACGCCTCAGGTCGACATGATCATGGACGTGCTCGCTGCAGCGGGTATCGCGACGGCGGGTGCAGTCGGACTCGAAGCCGACGACGTACTGGGAACGCTTGCCGCCACCGAGCGCGAAGATCTCACCGTCGTCGTCAGTGGTGACCGAGACCTACTGCAGGTCGTCACAGACGAGTACGTGCCCGTCCGTGTCCTGTACGTGGGCCGTGGCCTGTCCAAGGCGGAACTCTTCGGACCGGTCGAGGTTGCGGAGAAGTACGGAGTACCCGGTGACCGTGCGGGCGAAGCTTACGCCGAACTCGCGGTACTGCGCGGAGACGCCTCCGACGGTCTACCCGGCATCAAAGGTGTCGGTGAGAAGACTGCGTCGACACTGATGCTTCGTTACGGCTCGTTGGCCGGACTTCGGGCGGCCGCAGCTGATCCTGAATCGGATATGGCCAAGGGGATTCGCGCAAAACTGACCTCACCTGAGGCAATGGCTTACCTTGATGCTGCGTTGCCGGTCGTACGAGTAGTTCGCGACGCGGACGTTCAGTTCTCGAAGGACGACCGACTCCCGGCGACCCCCGTCGATCCCGCACGCCTCGAGGAAGTGGCGGCCTCGCTGAACATCGAGCGCTCGGCCGGCCGGCTTGCCGCCGCGCTCGAGGCTGCGGCGGCAGGCCGTTCCGACCAATAGGGCGTCAGCTCGGGCGGCTGACCTCGTACGTGCCGTTGTCGTCGACAAACGTCACGGTCACGTTCGACTTCACACCCGCGATCGAAAGCGTGCAGGTGAACTTGTTGCCTGACTTGACTTCCTGGTCCGCGGGGCACTGAACGTTGCTCACGTTCTTCGCCCCGTAGGACTCGGTGACGATCCTCTCGACGCCGGCCTGAGCCGCGCTCTGATCGAGTGTGTTCTTGCCGAAGACTCCGAACACCAGGGCCACCACGACAGCGGCAAGAACGACGAGAACGCCGATCGCACCGAAGATCAGGGGCTTCTTCGACGTACCCGACTGGTTTCCGGGCGCACCGGGACTCGGGAACGGCTGAGCCTGGTTCCACTGGTTCTGCTGTCCCGGAGTCTGCCCGGGGGCCGTGGCGCCCCACGCCTGCTGCGGTGCGGCAGCCGGAGGCTGACCCCACGCCTGGGTTGCGTCAGGTGACTGCTGTTGCCCGGCCTGACCCCACGGCTGTGCGGGAGGTTGTTGCTGGGGTTGTCCCCACGGCTGTTGCTGGCCGGGTTGTCCTTGTCCAGGTTGCTGCGGCTGACCGTACGCAGGCTGACCACCCGGCTGGCCGTAGGCAGGTTGTCCCCACGGCTGTTGCTGGCCGGGCTGCTGACCGGGCTGCGGTGTTTGACCAGGCTGACCCCACGGCTGTTGCTGGCCGGGCTGCTGACCAGGCTGCTGTTGTTCGCCCGGCTGCTGAGGATTCTGCCCCCACTGCTGCTCGTTCGGCTGCTGCTGATCACCAGGACCCCATTGCCGATTCGGATCGTTCGGTCCGTAAGGCCCGCTCATGTTCGCCTCCCACTCGAAATACCAGTCTGCGAATCAAACCACATAGTTGCGGTCATGCTGCGTCGACAGCAACTACCCCGCGACGAATTGCAGCTACCGCCCGCGCCGCAGTCTTCGCGACGTCGGCATCCGTCGAAGTCAGGCGGACCTGATCGAGGAGATCGATCACCTGACGACACCAACGTACAAAGTCACCCGCAGACAGCGCACGACCCTGCACTCCAGCCGCGATCAGTGCGTCGACAAGCGAGTTTTCGCTCGCCCAGTGATAAACGGCAGTGACGAATCCGAGATCCGGTTCCCGCGTCGGCGGCAGCTTGTGGCGAATCTCGTCCGACCGCAGTTCGCTCCACAATCGTTGAGTGTCGTTGAGGGCGTGACGAAGCGCCGCTGTCGGCACCCGATCGACGGTGTCCCCGTCCCGACGTGATTCGTAGACCACCGCGGACACGACGGCCGCCAACTCAGCCGGGCTGAGTCCTGTCCACGCCCCGGTCCGCAGGCATTCGGCGACCAGAAGGTCGCTTTCCGAGTAGATGCGGCTGAGTCGTCGTCCGGATTCGGTGACTTCGGGCGCTGCTTCGGCAGTCATGTACTCACGCTCTTTGAGTAGCGCAATGATGCGGTCGAACGTCCGCGCCAACGAGTTGGTGGTGGCCGCAGCCTTTTCCCTCATCGACTGCGTTTCCCTGGCCAGCCGGTTGTAGCGCTCACCGATCCGGCTCAGATGTTCACGATCGGGCCAGCTGTGGCACGGATGCGAGCGAATAGCACGTCGCAAAGTAGCGACCTCGGCATCTTCGGATGCGCCCGCCTTGTGGCGCTTCTTTCGCCGGGGGGCACTGATCCCGGTACTACGCAACGCCGAGGCCAGATCGCGCCGGATCCGGGCGGTGTGGTGATCGACATGCTTGGGCAGTCGCATCTTTCCCAGAACGTCGGCTGCTTCCGGGAAATCACCCGAGGAGAGTCGGCCGGCCCACTGATCGGCCGTCAGAACCAGCGGACGCGGGTCCTTCGGATCGTTGTCCGGGACGAGGACCACTGCCACCCCTGAATGACGACCGATGGGAATTGCGATCACGTCACCGCGGGCGAGTGCACGGAGGGACTCCACCGCATCTCCGCGTCGGTCTTCGCGGCCCTTACGTTCGAGCGCGCGCTCGCGCGCACTGAGCCGCTCACGCAACGACGCGTATTCGAAGTACTCACCGTCCGCACCGCCGAGTTTCTCCTGCAAACCCTTCAGTGCTTCTTCGTTCCGCTCGATGCCACGCGCCAGGCCGGCCACCGAGCGATCCGCTTGGAACTGCGCGAAGGAACGCTCGAGCAGCTTCCGTGAATCCGCCGCGCCCATGCGTTCGACGAGATTGATCGACATGTTGTACGAGGGGCGGAACGAACTGCGGAGCGGGAACGTCCGTGTCGACGCCAAGCCGGCGACATCCGTCGGCTCGACCCCGGGCTGCCACAGGACCACAGCGTGGCCTTCGACGTCGATGCCGCGTCGGCCGGCCCGACCCGTCAGCTGCGTGTACTCCCCCGGCGTCAGTTCGGCGTGCGATTCACCGTTGTACTTGACCAGACGTTCGAGCACCACCGTGCGTGCCGGCATGTTGATGCCGAGGGCCAGCGTCTCGGTCGCGAAGACCGCCCGCACGAGCCCCTTGACGAACAGTTCCTCGACTGTCTGGCGGAATGCCGGCAGCATGCCGGCATGGTGAGATGCCAGTCCGCGTCGTAGTGCCTTGCACCAGTCCCGATATCCGAGAACTTCGAGATCCTCTTCGGGTAGTTCCCCGGTGTGTTTCTCGATGATGGTGTCGATCTCGCGGACCTGCTCCGGCGAAGTGAGATCCAGTCTGGACCGCAGGCACTGTGCAAGAGCCGCATCACAACCAGCGCGGCTGAAGATGAAAGTGATGGCCGGGAGCAGTCCGGACTGATCGAGCTGAGCGATGACGTCAGGTCGTGGCAAGGGCCGGAAATCGTTGGAGCTCTGGTAGCTGCCGCGTCGTCCGCGGCCACGCGGCTGCCAGCTCTCGACGCGTTCGAGAGCCTGACGCTGCTTGACGTGGCGAACCAGATCCTGGTCGACGAGCACGGTCTTCGGCCCGGCAGCAGGATGACTACGACTGTCGAAGAGATCGAAGATTCGCCTACCGACCATGATGTGCTGCCACAGCGGGATCGGCCGAGTCTCGTCCACGACCACAGTGGTGTCGCCGCGGACGGTTTCCATCCAGGCACCGAATTCTTCGGCATTGCTCACGGTCGCCGACAAACTCACCAGGCGTACGTCCTCGGACAGGTGCAGGATCACTTCCTCCCACACCGCCCCGCGGAACCGGTCGGCAAGGTAATGCACTTCGTCCATGACGACGTGCGAAAGCCCGCGCAGTGCCTCGGAGTTGGCGTAGAGCATGTTCCGCAGGACTTCGGTGGTCATGACGACCACCGGTGCGTCGGAGTTGATACTCGAATCACCCGTCAGCAGACCGACTTCGCCGGGGCCGTACCGCTCGACGAGTTCGGCGTACTTCTGATTGCTCAACGCCTTGATCGGCGGCGTGTAGAAACACTTGCGGCCCGCCGCGAGAGCCAGGTGGACAGCGAACTCGCCGACCACGGTCTTGCCTGCACCGGTCGGCGCGCAGACAAGGACGCCGTGGCCCGCTTCGAGCGCAACGCATGCCTTCACCTGGAATGGATCGAGTTCGAACTTCAGGCTGGACGCGAACGTGCTCAGTTCACTCTTGTTCATAACCACCTCGTCAGGGTTTCACACGCCGCCGACGTGGTGGCACGGCGCTCAGAGAGTGTCAGTGAAATCCTGGCCGGGCGCGTTGTCGCCGGCGGTGTCGGATTTCTCCGCGACCGGAGCCTTGGACTTGGACTTACGTCCGAACAATCCACTCGATTCGGCCTTGGGTTTGGTCGGATTGTCGAAAGCCTCGTTCAGATCGGACGGAGCCGAGATGGAGGAAGCTTCCTCGTCGGACAGTGCGCCCCAGTCTTCACCGGCTCGCTTGGCCTTACGTTTGTCGTTGAGGCGAGCGATCTGGACCGCGACCTCGAAGAGAAGCGTCAGAGCCAGCGCGAGCGCCAACATCGAGAACGGATCCGACCCTGGCGTGGCAACTGCAGCGAATACGAAGAGCCCGAAGATCAATCCTCGACGCCAGGCCTTCAAACGCTCGTACGTCAGAATGCCGGCAAAGTTCAACACGACGACGAGCAGTGGAATTTCGAAGCTGACGCCGAAGATGAGCAGCAGATTGATGATGAAGCCGAAGTACTCCGAACCACTGAGCGCGGTGATCTGGACGTTGTCACCGATGGTCAGGAGGAAGTGCAAAGCCTTCGCCACGACGAGGTACGCCAGGATTGCGCCGAGAATGAAGAGAGCGGCACCTGCGGTGACGAATCCGACCGCGTAGCGACGCGCTTTGGCGTAGAGGCCCGGGGTGATGAATGCCCACAATTGGTAAAGCCACACAGGGCAGGCAAGAACGATGCCGGCGGTGAGCGCCACTTTGAATCGCAGCATGAACTGCTCGAACGGCCCGGTCGCCAGCAATCGGCACGCGTCGTCGGTGCTGAGGTTGGCGCGACTCTCGGACGGAAGCTCACAGTACGGTCCGCGAAGCAGATCGCCCAGACTTTCGAGACCGAGTATCGAGTGTGAATACCAGAAGAAGCCGAACGCCGTGGTGATGATCACGCCGAGGAATGCGAACAACAAACGAGTCCGCAATTCGTACAGGTGGTCGACCAACGACATGGTGCCGTCTGGGTTGACCTTCCGCTTGCGGTTACGCGGGTCTAACGGAATACGCACTGTGCATCCTGGTCTTGGTCAGCAGACAACCGGGGTGAACGAATATTTCACCCCGGCTAGAACGCAGTGTGTACTAGAGCGGCTTGACTTCGGTCGGCTGCGCAACAGGTGCTGCTGCACCGTTTTCGACCACCGCGGTGTTGGCCGTCGGCAACTGTGCCGGAGCAGGCTGTGCGACCGGCGCGCTTGCGGGCGCCGCATCGTCGTTCTGCATTTCCTTGACTTCGCTCTTGAAGATGCGGAGGGAACGACCCAGACCGCGTGCTGCATCGGGAAGCTTCTTCGACCCGAACAGAATTACGACGACAACAGCGACAATCAGCCAATGCATCGGCTGCATTGCACCCATAACGACCTCCCATGATCAGATTCCTCGATGCTACCGGACACAACCGGCGCTCGGAGGTGCCAAAGCACTTACTTCAGCTACCTTTTACCTGTTTGTTTCCTGCGAACTCACTGAACGTGAAGTTTCCCGAAGTTTTACGAACCGATTACGTCATAGGCGTCGAGCGCCGCAACGGCTCGATCATGGACTTCGGAGACCAGTTCCGGCGGATGAAGGACCCGAACGCCCTCACCGAATCCCAACACCAGCCTTGCCATCCATTCAAGTGTTCCGAAACTCATCGTCGCCTCGACCGACCCGTCGTCGTTCACGTGCTCGACGTCCAACGGGTAGTAGTCGAGCATCCACACCCACTCTTTGGTGATGAACAACCGCGCTTCCGGAAGGGAACCGTCGCCGCTGAACAATTCGAGATTCGAATCCTCCTCGAGGGCCTGCGGCGGCGGGTCGGCGGGCTCGTCGAGTTGGACGGCGGCGTCGATCCGATCGAATCTGAACAACCGCACGCCCTCGGCTTGACGGCACCACGCCTGGAGGTAGCTGTAGTTGTCGACCAACACGATACGAACGGGGTCGACGATGCGCTCGGAGACCGCGTCACGCGAGGCCGAGTAATACGTCAATCGCAGGGCGGTCTTGTCTGCGAGCGCGGCTCTGACCGTCGCGGCTATCGGGTCTTCGGCGATGTCCGGCGCAGGCGATGTGTCCCGGTCCTGACCGATGGCTCGTGCCGCGGCCGAGCCTGCTGCGTCCTCGATCTTCGCGATGGCACGCTGCGCCGAGGACGGATCGACCATGCCCGGCATTTCCACCAAGGACCGCAGGGCGATCAGCAACGCCGTCGCCTCCGTCGAGGTGAGGCGCAACGGGCGATCGATCCCGGCCGAGAACGTGACCTCGATACTTTCCTCGGAGAAGGACAGGTCGATGAGATCACCGGGACCGTAACCGGGCAGTCCGCACACCCACAGTTGATTGAGGTCGGTCATCAGTTGAGTGGTGCTGACACCGAGCTCCTCGGCGGCCTCGGCGGGACTGATGCCAGGATTCGCGATGAAGTACGGCACGAGGTTGAGCAGCCGTGCCAACCGCGACGACAGTCGATTGCTCATCAGTGGTCCCCCTGTCCATGGCCGGTGATCGGGCTCGCCGCGGCGGCGCGCAGCTTCGCGACGACCTCAGCACGCAAATCCGGTGGGTCCAGCACCAATGCGTCCAACCCGTGACCGGCGATCAACCGAGCGGTCCATTCCCAGGATCGAACGGGGATGGCCAGCACGCTGCCGTCGCGATCGGTCAACCGCCGTTCGGACGACGACGTCGCAAGCCGCCGAAGCTCATGGGCGCGGCCGTCTGCGACCCATACCGTAGCCGTCCCGGTCACGACGCCCGAACCGGTCACGCGATCGACGACCTCGCGAAGGTCGACACCTTCAGGTTTGTGAACCGAACCGGCCGGGCCGAACTCCCTGACGTCGTCACCGATCCGTGAGAGCCGGAAGGTCCTCACCGCATCACGGTCGACGTCGTGCCCGACCAGGTACCACTTGCCGTTGTGCGTGACGACGCCCCACGGCTCGACGGTGCGCTCGGTGAACGGTTCGTTCAATGCGCCGCGGTGCTGAAAATGAACTGCTCGGCCGGCGTCGACCGCTGCAAGAAGCTTGCCGAGCGCGGGCTCCGAACCGCGGGTGCGCGCGGGAATCGCGGTGACCGGGGCGGCACTGACTTCTGAGTCGACCTGGACGCCGGCCGCTCGGAGTTTGAGTAGTGCACTCTGGGCTGCCGAAATCAGTTCCGGCGACTCCCACAACTGCACCGCGACGGCGACTGCAGCAGATTCCTCGCTGGTGAGGTCCACGTCCGGAAGCTCGTAGGCATTGCGATTGATCCGATACCCCTCGACGGTCGAGAACCGTCCTGCCAGACCGGTTTCCAACGGGACACCCAGGTCACGAAGTTCGTTCTTGTCGCGCTCGAACATGCGACTGAACGCTTCGTAGTTCGCGGAATCGTTGTACCCGGCCACACTGTCACGGATTTTCTCCGCCGTGAGGAACTGTCTGGTGGACAGCAATGCGATCACCAGGTTCATCAACCGCTCGATTTTTGATGTCGCCACGCCGAAATCCTAGTGGCTATCCGATAACCGAACGCGCGCCGGACACTTTCGTGCCCGGCGCGTCGCCGCAAAACAGACCTGCCGTCTTGTACATCTCGAAATTGAGTGACCTACATCGAAGCGATCAAACGCTCGACACGCTCGTCGACGGAGCGGAACGGGTCCTTGCACAGCACCGTTCTCTGCGCCTGATCGTTGAGCTTGAGGTGAACCCAGTCGACTGTGAAGTCCCGGCCTGCTGCCTGGGCTGCGGTGATGAAGTCGCCCCGCAATTTGGCGCGCGTGGTCTGCGGCGGATTCTCGACGGCGTCGTCGATCGTTTCGTCCTCGGTGACCCGCTTGACCAAGCCCTTGCGCTGGAGAACGTCGAAGACACCCCGGCCGCGTTTGATGTCGTGGTACGCCAAGTCGAGCTGCGCGATCTTGGGATCGGACAGATCGAAACCGTGACGGTCCTGGTAGCGCTGGAACAGCTTGCGCTTGATGACCCAGTCGATCTCCGTGTCGACCTTCGCAAAATCCTGAGCTTCGACGGCGTCGAGGGTGCGACCCCAGAGATCGACAACCTGCTCCACCTGCGGGTCCGGTTCGCGGTTACGAAGATGTTCGACCGCCTTGGCGTGGTACTCGCGCTGAATATCGAGAGCACTGGCCTGACGTCCACCAGCAAGGCGAACCGGCTTTTTACCGGTCACGTCGTGACTGACCTCGCGGATGGCACGAATCGGGTTGTCCAAAGCGAAATCGCGGAACGACACCCCGGCTTCGATCATCTCGAGCACCAGTGCGGCAGAACCGACCTTGAGCATCGTCGTCGTTTCGGCCATGTTCGAATCGCCGACGATCACGTGCAGGCGGCGGTACTTCTCGGCGTCGGCATGCGGTTCGTCGCGGGTGTTGATGATCGGACGCGAGCGAGTGGTAGCCGACGAGACGCCCTCCCAGATGTGTTCCGCGCGCTGCGAGAGGCAGAACGTCGCGGCCTTCGGAGTCTGCAGTACCTTTCCGGCGCCGCAGATCAACTGGCGCGTGACGAGGAACGGCAACAAGACATCCGAAATGCGGGAGAACTCACCGGCGCGCGCGACGAGAAAGTTCTCGTGGCAGCCGTACGAGTTTCCGGCCGAGTCGGTGTTGTTCTTGAAGAGATAGATGTCGCCACCAATACCCTCCTCGGCGAGTCTCGCCTCGGCGTCGATCAGCAGTTCTTCGAGCACACGCTCACCGGCACGGTCGTGATTGACCAGCTGGATGAGGCTGTCGCACTCGGCCGTCGCGTACTCCGGGTGCGAACCCACATCCAGGTACAAGCGAGCTCCGTTACGGAGGAAGACGTTGGAGCTGCGACCCCACGACACGACACGACGGAAGAGGTAACGAGCAACCTCGTCGGGGCTCAGTCTCCTGTGCCCGTGAAAGGTGCAGGTAACGCCGAATTCCGTCTCGATACCCATGATTCGTCTCTGCACACTTCGACAGTACAACCAGAATGCGAGGTTCACCCGTGTACTTCGATCGCGTCGTAAGTCACGACTCGACAACGTCGGGCGGCAGCATAGTGTGACGGTGTGAGCCTTATTCGCCGAAAAGTTGTCCGAAGCGACGTCAAAGTCATGGAAAGCACTGGAGCACTGCGCCCTTCCGTGCTCGACCCGACCATGCGGTTTCTCTCCAGAGCCGCCGATCACGGCGTTTTGTGGATGGTTGTCGCCGCCTTGCTCGCGATGATCGGCGGGCGGCCCCGTAGGGCAGCAGCACGCGGGCTGCTCGCACTGGCCGGTTCCAGCGCGCTGGCCAACGGCATACTCAAGCCCCTCTTTCCACGCCGACGCCCACCGGCACGCGTCTGGCTGAGCCCGAAGCGAGGCGTCGACATTCCGACGTCGTCCTCGTTCCCCTCCGGACATTCGTCTTCGGCCGCGGCATTCACCGCGGCAGTGGCCATGGAGTCCCCGGTTGCTGGAGCTGCTCTCGCACCACTGGCCGCAGCAGTGGCGTACTCACGCGTTCACAACGGAGTCCACTGGCCGTCCGACGTCTTCGCAGGCCTCGCGGTCGGCGGTGCTATCGCTGCCGGCACGCGTCGTTGGTGGGCGGTGCGCGACGAAGAACCCGCCGAACTCGGACCCGAGTGCGTGGTTCCCGCGCTCCCGCGCGGAGAAGGCTTGTTGGTCTTCACCAATCCTGGTTCAGGCTCCGAGGACGACGGGATCGTGGAATCGATTCGAGAACTACTACCGGAAGCGATCGTCTACGAGTTCGACGCGGACATCGACTTCGACATGCAGATCGATGCCAAGATCCCCGAGCTCTCGCCGAAAGCGTTGGGTGTATGCGGCGGCGACGGAACAGTGGTCACGGTCGCGACCGCGGCGACAAAGCACGAGCTACCACTTGCGGTTTTTCCCGGCGGAACATTGAACCATTTCGCCCGCGACGTCGGGGCGGTGAATGTCGAGGAGACCGCACAGGCAGTCGAGTCCGGTCAGGCGGCATTCGTCGACCACGCGGTGGTGCGCACGGATTCCGGAGTGACTGCACGGTTTCTCAACACAGCCAGCCTCGGTGGATACCCGGATGCTGTGCGCCTGAGGGAAAAATGGGAACCACGATTCGGTAAGTGGCCGGCCGCAGGAGCCGCGATGATCCGGGTTCTCGCAGCGGCGGAGCCGATGACGGTGACCATCGACGGGAAGCGGACCACAATCTGGATGCTGTTCGTCGGAAACGGGCGATACTCCCCCGCCGATCAGGTGCCGATGTCGCGTCCGGAGATGAACCGTGGACTACTCGACGTCCGCTATCTGCGCGCGGACAAGAAATTCTCGCGCTCACGTCTGCTGTTTGCGGCTGCCACAGGAACATTGGGCAGCTCGCGGGTCTACGTTCGCGAACTCGTCTCGTCGATGTCGGTTCGAGTCGCCGATTCACCGGTAGCCATCGCCACCGACGGTGAAGTGGTGGCAGACGCGCGCCGGTTCGATTTCGACACCGAACCGGGCGCGGTGGCCGTCTACCGAGTCACTCAGTAACTCCAGACCTGCAGTAACTCCCAGACCTACGGAGTATCTACGAGGGTGCGTCGCCGTTTGCCGGCGGCGCATCCTCGACTGCTGCCGGAGCTGGAAGCATCTCTTCCAAAACCGTTCCAGCGATCCGTTTGAACGCACGGCGTGGACGATTGCTGTCGAGTACGGCAACCTCGAGTGCACTCACATCGAGAGTTCGTGGTTCCGCCTCAGTGGTTCCGGCCGGTGCCGGGCCGCCCTTTTGGAGCGCCCCGACTGCAATCCGCACTGCGGATTCGAGGTCGAGGTCTCGCTGGTACGACTCGCGCATCGCCGTCACGATCGGTTCGGTCGTGCCGCCCATGACCACGAATTCCTGCTCGTCCGCGATGGATCCGTCGTACGTGATCCGGTAGAGCTGAGCCGGCGTACTGCTTCCGAAGCGACCGATCTCGGCAACACAGATCTCGACCTCGTACGGCTTGGGCTGCTCGGTGAAGATCGTTCCCAGGGTTTGTGCGTACGCATTGGCGAGAGAACGCCCGGTGACGTCCCGACGGTCGTACGAGTACCCACGCATGTCTGCGTGGACGATGCCCGCGCGGCGCAGATTCTCGAACTCGTTGTACTTGCCCACTGCCGCGAATCCGAGACGGTCGTACAGTTCGCTGACCTTGTGCAGAGCACGCGACGGATTCTCGGCGACAAAGAGCACTCCGTCGCGGTAGGTGAGAACGACGACGCTGCGCCCGCGGGCAATTCCCTTGCGCGCCAATTCCGAACGATCGCGCATGATCTGTTCGGCGGATGCGTAATACGGCATCGTCATAGCGCAGACTCCCCTTCCGGACTCGCGGTCGCCGTGCGAGCCGCGACGATCTCCCTGGCGATCTCGGCAGCCCTGGTGGGCGACAACTCCACAGCGCCGGCCGAGGTGATG
Organism: Rhodococcus sp. EPR-134; assembly: GCF_001647205.1. NCBI lineage: Bacteria > Bacillati > Actinomycetota > Actinomycetes > Mycobacteriales > Nocardiaceae > Rhodococcus > Rhodococcus sp. EPR-134. The sequence continues at coordinate 13,736 of NZ_LVCT01000769.1, read as the reverse complement.
GTGACCGCCGTCGGATAGATCCCTCGTGTCAGATCAGGACCACCGGTAGCCGAATCGTCATCTGCCGCGTCGTAGAGCGCCTCGACGGCGAACCGAAGCGCGGTGTCCTCGTCGATTCCCGGTGAATACAGCTTCTTGAGCGCCGATTTCGCGAACAGGGAGCCGGATCCGACTGCGTGATAGCCCGCGCGCTCCTCGTATCGCCCACCGACGACGTCGTAGGAGACGATGCGACCGGCGGTGGACGGATCGACCGCGTCCAGGTCGTAACCCACGAGCAGTGGTACAACCGCCAAACCTTGCATCGCTGCTCCGAGATTTCCTCGAACCATCGACGAAAGTCGATTGGCCTTGCCGTCGAACGTGAGTGGGACGCCTTCGATCTTCTCGTAATGTTCGAGCTCGACCGCGAAGAGCCGGACCAGTTCGATTGCGATCCCGGCCGTACCGGCAATACCCGCAGCCGAGTAGTCGTCCGTGACGTACACCTTCTGCACGTCACGGCTGGCGATGAGATTGCCCATCGTCGCTCGGCGATCACCCGCGAGCAGAACACCACCCGCATAGCTGATCGCGACGATGGTGGTGCCGTGCGGAGCTACGTCTCCCCCGCCCATGACAACACCTCCTGTGTCGGCGAAGCGGTTCTGCGGAAGATGCTCCGGTGCATGCACCCGAAGGTATTCCGAGAATGACGACAGATTCGAGCCGAAGCTCAACCGTGTGTCCCCGTCTGTGATCCGGGGCGCGCGATCCACCGTCACTGGCCGCCCTTCTGGACGTAGGCACGGACGAAGTCCTCGGCGTTCTCTTCCAACACGTCGTCGATCTCGTCGAGCAGGTCGTCGGTTTCTGCAGCGAGCTTCTCGCGACGTTCCTGGCCGGCACTGCCGTCGCCACCAGTGGTTTCGTCGTCTTCGCCGCCACCGGCACGCTGCGTCTGTTCTTGAGCCATCGCCGTCGACCTCCTTGTGTGAAGGGAGCTCTCGCGAGCATCCTGTTCGGCCCAGCAGAGTCGGTAACTGATCCCGCTCGGACCTTCACCCTACCGAGCGGCACCGTCAGGTGTGGAGAGACGCGACGGCGAGCCGCATCGGCTGATTTCAGTGAGTGAGCTGATCAACCAGTTCCGCGGCGCTGTCCACGGAGTCGAGCAACGCTCCGACGTGCGCTTTGGTACCTCGAAGCGGCTCGAGGGTGGGGATACGGATCAACGATTCACCGCCGAGATCGAAGATGACCGAATCCCAGCTCGCGGCCGCGATATCGGCACCGAATCGGCGTAGGCACTCGCCCCGGAAGTATGCGCGAGTGTCGGTGGGAGGGTTCGTGACCGCGTCGAGAACCTGCTGTTCGGTGACAAGCCGCTCCATGGAGCCGCGAGCAACCAGGCGGTTGTACAGGCCCTTGTCGAGTCGCACGTCGGAGTACTGCAGATCCACCAGATGCAATCGCGGCGCCGACCACGCGAGTCCCTCACGATTGCGGAACCCTTCGAGCAGACGCAGTTTGGCCGGCCAGTCGAGGATGTTCGCGCACTCCATGGGATCGCGCTCGAGGAGATCGAGAACCATCGCCCACTTGGCGACGATATCGTCCGCTCGCGGATCACGATCGGTCTCACGGTCGAGGAACTTCGAGACACGTTCGAGGTAAATGCGTTGCAGCGCAAGCCCTGTCAGTTCACGTCCGTCGGCCAGCGCAACGGTCTTGCGCAGAGTGGGGTCGTGACTGATGTGGTGGACGGCCGTGACCGGACGCGCCAGTTGCAGATCGGTGAGGTCGACACCTGCCTCGATCAGGTCGAGTACCAGCGCCGTTGTTCCAACCTTGAGGTACGTCGACATCTCCGCGAGGTTCGCGTCACCGATGATGACGTGCAGGCGGCGATACTTGTCCGCATCCGCGTGCGGTTCGTCGCGGGTGTTGATGATTCCGCGCTTGAGAGTGGTCTCGAGGCCTACTTCGACCTCGATGTAGTCGGATCGCTGCGAAAGCTGGAATCCGGCCTCGTCGCCGGACTGACCGAGACCCACACGACCGGAACCGCAGATCACCTGCCGGGACGCGAAAAACGGCGTCAATCCGGTCACGATCGAGGCGAACGGGGTCTCACGTGAGCAGAGGTAGTTCTCGTGCGTGCCGTACGAGGCACCCTTGCCGTCGACGTTGTTCTTGTACAGCTGGAGCCGAGGCGCACCCGGCACGCTGGATGCGTGCCGCGCAGCCGCTTCCATGACGCGTTCGCCGGCCTTGTCCCAGATCACGGCGTCGAGCGGGTCGGCGACCTCGGGCGCCGAATACTCCGGATGGGCGTGATCGACGTACAACCGTGCCCCGTTGGTGAGAATCATGTTCGCGGCGCCGATCTCGTCCGCGTCGATCACCGGCGCGGGACCGCTCATTCGCCCCAGATCGAAGCCTCGGGCATCTCGCAGCGGAGATTCGACCTCGTAATCCCAGCGTGTGCGCTTGGCCCGTGGCACGCCCGCTGCGGCGGCGTAGGCAAGCACCGCCTGGGTTGAAGTGAGAATCGGATTCGCCGACGGCTCACTGGGTGAAGATATTCCGTATTCGACCTCGACACCGATGATCCGCTGCATGACACAAGAGCCTATGTGATTGCGGCGCGGCACCCACAGGCGTGGCACAGTTGGAGGAATGCACCAACCTCTCACCGCAGACCTGAATCCCGCGGACGAGGTAGTCGCCGTGTACGACCGGACGGGTAATCCGATCGGCCGAGCACCACGTTCGGTCGTCTACTCGGGTGGGCTCTGGCACGCGAGTGCGGGCGTCCTGGTTCGTACCGGGGACGGCTCCCGCATCTACGTCCATCGCCGAACCGACACGAAAGCGGTGTTCGGGGGCTATCACGACTGTCTTGCCGGAGGTGTCGTCGATCCAGGTGAGACGCCGCAGGAAACTGCGATCCGTGAAGTCGGTGAAGAACTCGGAATCTTCGGAACTGCAGACCAGCCACTCCGACTGACGGAGATCGCTCGAAAATCCTGGGACGGCGAGTGGAACAACTCTCCGTTGCGCTGTCACCTGTTTGCGTTCGAACTCAGATACGACGGACCGATGGCACATCAGCCCAGCGAGATCGCCGAAGGTTGGTGGTGGACGCCGAAAGAACTCGGCGCCCACCTGCAGGACCCGTCGTGGCCGTTCGTTCCGGACTCACGCGCGCTGCTGGCCGACTATTGCTGGAGCTGAACACCGCTGGGACTGAACACCGCTGGGACTGAACACTGGTGGGACCTGTGATCAGCCCGGGGTGATCGCCGAGAGCCAAGCAGCGAACGCGCTGGGGTTGCGGGTCTGCGCGAGAACGCGTCCTGGGCCGGTGAAGTCGAAGACAAATCCTTCACCGGACTTCATCGACTGAATGGTGCGCCCCTGAACGGCGCGCCGCATGTTGAAATTCATGCCGAGGTCGTAGGCGACCACGTGACCGGTATCGATCGTGACTGTCTCGCCTGGCTGCAAGTCGATGACGTCGATCGCGCCGTAGACGGCCAGCACTACTTCACCGTCGCCACTTGCCCGCAGGCCGAAGCCTCCCTCACCGCCGAAGAGGTTGGACATGCCGCCCCACTTGGACTCGACCGTCACACCGTAGGAGTTGGCCAACCAGGTTCCACGGTTGAGGAAGAACGGGCGATCAGAGGTGATGGTCAGCGGGATCAGATCTCCGGGAAGCACACCAGTCACGTCGACCCAACCACCTTGCGGCGGAGCGGTATACGTCGTGACGAAAAATGATTCGCCACTCAGCATCGACCGCTTGAGTCCCTGCAGGACGCCGCCCTGCGCCTTCGCTTCGAGTACTACGCCGGCAGAATGCGCGAGCATCGCCCCGCTCTCCACGCGCAACGGTTCGCCGGGCGCGAGGTAGCAGCGAGCGACTGTGGACGACGGATTGTGTCGAAGATGTATCTGCACGGCGGGACTCTAAACCAGCGCGACCGACCGGTCCAATCGCAACGAGTCAACGGCAGCGACGCAGAGATCGGGCCGACAACTCTCGCGGAGTGGCCGGCCCGATCGATGTTCGTTTCGCTACAGGTACTGGCCCGTGTTCGACTCCGTGTCGATCGCGCGGCTTGCACTGGCGTTCTTGCCCGTGACGAGAGTGCGGATGTAGACGATCCGCTCCCCCTTCTTGCCCGAAATACGTGCCCAGTCATCAGGATTGGTGGTGTTGGGCAGATCCTCGTTCTCGGCGAACTCGTCGACGATGGAATCGAAGAGGTGCTGCACACGCAAGCCCGGAGCACCGGTGTCGAGCACAGACTTGATCGCGTACTTCTTGGCGCGGTCGACGATGTTCTGGATCATCGCCCCCGAGTTGAAGTCCTTGAAGAACAGAACTTCCTTGTCGCCGTTGGCGTACGTCACCTCGAGGAAACGATTCTCTTCGCTCTCCGCGTACATGCGATCGACGACGCGAACGATCATCGCCTTCAAGCAGGCAGTGCGATCTCCACCGAACTCGGCGAGGTCGTCCGCATTGATCGGCAGACCGTCCACCAGGTACTTCGAGAAGATGTCCTGAGCCGATTCCGCGTCGGGGCGCTCGATCTTGATCTTCACGTCCAGTCGGCCGGGACGCAGGATGGCCGGGTCGATCATGTCCTCACGGTTGGAGGCGCCGATGACGATGACGTTCTCGAGCCCTTCCACGCCGTCGATCTCGCTGAGCAGCTGCGGAACAACCGTTGTCTCGACGTCGGAGGAGACTCCCGAACCACGGGTACGGAAGATCGAGTCCATCTCGTCGAAGAAGACGATCACCGGCGTGCCCTCGGACGCCTTCTCACGAGCACGCTGGAAGATCATCCGGATGTGACGCTCGGTTTCGCCGACGAACTTGTTCAGAAGTTCCGGGCCCTTGATGTTCAGGAAGTAGGACTTGGCGTCCTTGCTGTCCTGACCGCGAGCTTCGGCGATCTTCTTGGCCAACGAGTTGGCGACGGCCTTGGCGATGAGCGTCTTGCCGCAACCAGGCGGACCGTAGAGCAGTACACCCTTCGGCGGCCTCAGCGAGTACTCGTGGAACAGATCCTTGTGGAGGAACGGGAGTTCGACGGCATCACGGATCTGCTCGATCTGACGCCCGAGACCACCGATGTCGTCGTAGTGAACGTCCGGAACTTCCTCGAGAACCAGATCTTCGACCTCGGCCTTCGGGATGCGCTCGAAGGCGTACCCGGCCTTGGTGTCGACGAGCAACGAGTCACCCGGACGCAGTTTCCTGGTCGGAGAATCGGCGTCGTACGCGATGATGTCGGCTTCGGGGTCGGCGAAGACTGCCGCCAACGGTGCTGCGAGCCAGACGATGCGCTCTTCGTCGGCATGGCCGACCACCAGTGCGCGCAAGCCGTCGTCGAGTACCTCACGGAGCGTGCTGATCTCACCGACCTGCTCGTAAGTGCCGGCCTCGACGATGGTGAGTGCCTCGTTGAGGCGAACCGTCTGCCCGAGGGCGAGGGTGTCCGTGTCGATGTTCGGTGAGCACGTCAACCGCATCTTGCGACCCGACGTGAACACGTCGACGGTCTTGTCCTCGTGTACCGAGAGAAGGACTCCGTAACCGCTCGGCGGTTGACCGAGTCTGTCGACTTCTTCACGAAGCGCGATGAGCTGCTGACGGGCCTCTTTGAGGGTGTCCATCAACTTGCTGTTTCGGATGGACAACGAGTCCACCTTCGACTCCAGCTCACGCACCTGCTCCGGCGATTGTGCAAGTTGTCGGCGCAGTACTTGTGCTTCCACTCGTAGCGCGTGGAGTTCTTCTGCTGCCGCAACCGAATCCGGGTTCTCTGTCGAGCTCATGTGCGTCTCCTCCCAGTGCGATCCATCAACGCTACCGGCATAAGGCCCCAACTGTCGCCAGACACGGTGCGCGAGTGCGAATTCACACCTGCGCGCGGACCGTGCCGACTGGTCTCGAGCCAGAATTTGGTCATGTTAGCCTTGCCTACAAGATGGAGACAGCGCCTGTCTCTCTTTACAACGAAAGGTAACGCTGTGATCATCCGCAAGACTCTCATCAGCGCTTGTGCTGTCGCTGCCGTCCTGACCATGGGTGCATGCAGCTCGGACGACAACAAGGATTCGACGGCTGCAAGTTCGACTTCCGCCGCCGCCTCGAGCACCACGGCCAAGGCCTCGGCTTCCGCCACGACGTCAGCTGCCGCTGCCGCAGCGGCTCCGACGGCCGAGGAGCTCAACGCTTCGCTCGTCGCTCTGATCGATCCGGCCAAGCCGATCGAGGAGAAGACCGCTCTGGTGGTCGACGGAACCAAGCGTCAGGCCAACATCGAGACGATGAGTGCTGCGCTGGGCGGTAACCCTGCCTACGCGATCACGTTCAACGTGGACAACGTCAAGGTCGACGGTCAGACCGCAACCGCAGACGTCGCCGTCGTCAGCCCGCACGGCGCCGCCCCGGCCACCCCGTGGACCTGGGAGCTCGAAGACGGCTCCTGGAAGCTGTCCGACACCTCGGCTTGCGTGCTCCTGGAAATGGGCCGCGCTTCCTGCACCGCATAACTTCCAGCTACTACAAGAGCGGCGATCCGGATACCGGATCGCCGCTCTTGCTGTTTTCGTGTGACTACTTGGCCGCGGTGTTCGAGCCCTTGCCCGCACGCCGCTGCGGCTTCGGGGTGACAGTTCCTTCGGCGAGACGACGAGCGCTCACGAGGAACGCGGTGTGGCCTTGCATCCGATGTTCGGGGCGCACCGCCAAACCGACGACGTGCCAACCGCGCACGATCGATTCCCACGAGCGTGGCTCGGTCCAGCATTCCTGCTCGCGCATCGCCTCGACGACCTTCGAGAGCTGAGTAACGGTCGCGACGTAGACGATCAACACGCCGCCCGGCACGAGTGCCTTCGAGACGGCAGGCAGGACGTCCCACGGGGCCAGCATGTCGAGGACGACGCGATCGACCTTGCCTCCGTGCGCTTCCGGATCGAACTCGGCGAGATCGGCGATGGTCAGTTCCCAGTTCGGCGGACGTTCCCCGAAGAAGGTCTCGACGTTGCGAACCGCATGTTCGGCATGATCGTCGCGGACCTCGTAGGAGATGACCTTGCCCTCGGGTCCGACGGCACGCAGCAGCGAACATGTCAGTGCGCCGGAGCCGGCTCCGGCCTCGAGCACGCGTGCTCCTGGGAACACGTCGCCTTCGTGGACGATCTGAGCTGCGTCCTTCGGGTAGATGACCTGGGCACCGCGCGGCATGGACAGCACGTAGTCCACCAGCAGGGGGCGCAGTGCGAGATAGGGCGTGCCGTTGACCGACTTGACGACGCTGCCCTCGTCGGCACCGATCAGATCGTTGTGAACGATTCCGCCCTTGTGGGTGTGGTATTCGCGGTTCGCCTCGAGAACGATCGTGTAGTGGCGTCCCTTGCCGTCGGTCAGCTGTACTCGGTCGCCGACGCGGAACGGACCTGACGGCCGCTTGCCCGGCGCAGTGAGATCAGCTTCTGGAAGCTCTTGTTCGGGAATCTCGGCGACAGCGGACTGCGCAACCTCATCCACTTCGGTCGTGCCTTCTTCTGGTTGCAGCTCGTTCGCCATGCGCAGATGATCCCTGTTCGCTTGTTTCCGGTGTCCTCGCCACCGGCTCCGACGGAGTTGTCGGACCAACCGCATAGCCTGCCAGGTGTGAGCTCTGTCGAATTGCCAACCCCCACTCCAACGGGTGCAACATCACACGAGCGCCCGCGTAGTCGGCCGGCGCTCTCTCCGTCTCGGGCGGGTGACTACAAACAATGCCCCCTGCTCTATCGCTTCCGAGCAGTCGACAGAATTCCGGAAACGCCAACCAGAGCCCAGGTCAGAGGCACCGTCGTACACGCGGCACTGGAAGCACTGTTTGCACTCCCGACCGGTCACCGGGTTCCCGATCGCGCAGCCGAACTCGTCCGTCCCGCGTGGGAACGTGTCAGTGCCGAGTCTCCCGAGGCCGCTGACCTTGTTCCGGAGGGCGAGCTGGATTCGTTCCTCGACGAAGTCGGCAAGCTCGTCGCGACGTACTACACGCTCGAAGATCCCACTCGATTCGATGCCGAGGCGTGCGAGGTCTACGTCGAGACCGAATTGGAGAACGGCGTTCGACTCCGCGGCTTCGTCGACCGGATAGACGTTGCACCGACGGGTGAGGTGCGGGTGGTCGACTACAAGACCGGAAAAGCGCCTCGCGAGTTCACCGAATCCAAGGCGCTCTTCCAGATGAAGTTCTACGCGCTCGTACTGCTGCGCACTCGCGGAATCGTTCCCGCACAACTGCGCCTGATCTATCTGGCCTCCGGCTCGATTCTCACGTACGCCCCGGATCACGACGAGCTCATCCGATTCGAGCGAACCCTCTCCGCCATCTGGAAAGCGATCCTCGCAGCAGGTGCGACCGGAGACTTCAGACCCAAGCCTGGCAAACTGTGCGACTGGTGCGATCACAAGTCACTGTGCCCCTCGTTCGGCGGAACACCTCCGCCGTATCCAGGTTGGCCGGACCTGCTGAGCACCGAACCTGTTGCCGCAAAGGAGAATTCATAACATGACGGACAGTTCGTACTACCGCTACCTCGGAACGACGGAGGAAGGGCACGAGCGGTTCGCGAGCACGCAGGCAACTGTCAGCATCTGGGGCCCGACACTGCAGCACGGCGCTCCCCCGTCGGCGCTGTTGGTACGAGCCCTCGAGCGGTGCGGTGCGCGCGACGAAACCCGTCTGACGCGCGTCGTCGTCGAGATTCTCGGACCGATTCCGATTGCCGACCTCGAAGTCCGGTCCTGGATCGAACGACCCGGTCGCCGAATCGAATTGATCGTCGCCGAACTGTGGGCAACCACCGCCGACGGATCTGCACGCGCGGTTGCGCGCGGTACGGCGTGGCGGATGGAGACGGTGGATACCGGCGACGTCGTCCACGTAGTCGATCCCCCGCTCGAACCCCGCGACAGCGGCACCCCGGGCGTTCTCGAGGGTCTGTGGAGCGTCGGCTATCTCAAGACCCTCGACTGGTCCTGGATTGCTCCGATCGGGTGCGTGGGAACCGGCAAGGTATGGGCGCGCCCCAAGCCAGAGCTGGTCGAGGGTGAGAAGATGTCTGCTCTCGAGCGTTTGTTCGCGGTGGCCGACATCTCAAACGGGGTCGGCGCCAAGCTCGACCCGGAGCACTGGACGTTTCTCAACACAGATCTCACGGTGCATATCTTCCGTGTGCCCGAGGGAGAGTGGGTCGGTGTCGCCGCCGAAACCACAACGGGTCCGGACGGCGTCGGCATGTGTGCGGGCGTGCTCTACGACGAGCAGGGTGCCGTGGGCCGTATCGCCCAGACTTTGCAGATTCGCGCCCGTTCCTGATTTCCAGGAACGGGCGCGAATGCGCGTAAATCTATTCAGGCAGTGATCAGAAAGCGCGTACCGAGCGGATGTTCGACGCGAGGATGGCCTTGGCACCGAGTTCGGCCAAGGCATCCATCACCTGGTTGTGTCCCTTGATCGGGACCATCGCGCGAACCGCGACCCAGTCGGGATCGGCCAACGGTGAGAGGGTCGGCGATTCCATACCGGGAGTCATCTTGATGGCGTCGTCGAGGATGGTGCGCGGGCAGTCGTAGTCGATCATCAGATTCTGCTGCGCGAAGACAATTCCGCGTACGCGTTCGATGAGCTGGTTGCGGGCGGGATCGTCCTGCGGAGCGCCGGTGCGCTCGATCAGGACACCTTCGGAATCGCAGAGCGATTCACCGAAAGCCACGAGGTTGTGTTGGCGGAGAGTACGACCCGATCCGACCACGTCGGCGATCGCGTCGGCGACGCCGAGCTGAATCGAGATTTCCACTGCTCCGTCGAGACGGATGACGGTGGCGTCGAGTCCGCGATCTGTGAGGTCCTTACGGACCAGGTTCGGGTACGACGTTGCAATGCGCAGGCCGGACAGATCCTCGACGGCCCAGTCCTTGCCGGCCGGTGCTGCGTAACGGAACGACGAACGGCCGAAGCCCAGTGACAGACGCTCGGATACGGGAGCACCCGAGTCGCCGGCGAGATCACGACCGGTGATGCCGAGATCCAGCTCACCGGAGCCGACGTAGATCGCAATGTCCTTGGGGCGCAAGAAGAAGAACTCGACCTGATTGGCCGGATCCAGGACCGTCAGATCACGGGAATCGGTGCGTCGACGGTAGCCGGCCTCGCTGAGAATCTCGGCGGCGGACTCGGACAGTGAGCCTTTGTTGGGAACTGCTACGCGCAGCATGGTGGATGTCCTTTCGGAAGGTGTGGGTGACGTGAGACGACATGAATCGGAAGCCCTGGACGAGCGAGACGGAGTACACCTCGCTGGTCAGCTCCGATCACAGATGTCGGTACACGTCCTCGAGGGTCAGTCCGCGACCGACCATCAACACCTGCGTCCAGTACAGCAGCTGGGAAATTTCCTCGGCGAGCTGCTCATCGCTCTGGTATTCCGCAGCGATCCACACTTCACCGGCTTCCTCGATGACCTTTTTGCCCTGAGCATGCACACCGGCGTCGAGGGCGGCGACAGTGCCGGACCCCTCGGGGCGAGTAGCAGCGCGCTCGGTCAATTCGGCGAACAAGGATTCGAAGGTCTTCACGGGTAGCTATTCTTTCACGAGGACGGAAGCGGTTTTCACACGCCCACGAACAGCGGTGTTCACAAGCCTGCGTCGAGGCTGCGCGAACTCACGAACCTGCGGGTCTGCCCGGTGATCGGATCCGGGTACTCCAACGCTCGCGCCAACAATCGCAACGGAGTCGAGAAGTCACCGGGCACTGCGGGCAGATACTCCGGATAGTAGTTGTCACCGACGATCGGGACGCCCAGCGAGTTGAGGTGCAGCCGAAGCTGATGGGTCCGGCCGGTCCGTGGGAGCAACCTGTATCGCCCGAGCGTCCGGCCAGCCGAGTCGGTGATCACCTCGATCAGTTCGATCGAGGTCTCACTGTTCGGCTCGCCCGCGATTTCGGTAGCCGTCATCTCGCCGTGAACTTTGTTGATGCGGCTGCGCACCGTGCGAGGGAAAGTCAGTTCCGGATCGAAGCCCGCAATCGCCTCGTACTCCTTGACGATCCGCTGCTCGGCAAAAAGTTCCTGGTACGGCCGTCGTAGGTCCGGTGTCACGGTGAACACGATGACACCCGCCGTCATCCGGTCGAGGCGGTGAACTGGCGCAAGATCCGGAAGGTCCAGGTCACGACGCAGGCGCACGACTGCGCTTTCGACGATGTGCGCTCCCCGTGGAATGGTCGCCAGGAAGTGCGGTTTGTCGATCACGAGAATCGAGTCGTCGCGGTACAAGATCTCGATCTCGTGCGGAACCGGAATCTCGGGGGCCGGCTCGCGGTAGAAGTACACGAACCGGGTCGGCTGATAGGGCGTTCGGCTCGTGATCTTCCGCCCGTGCTCGTCGACGACGTCCCCGGCGCTGACGAGGTCCGCCCACAGGTCCCGCTCCCCGGGATGCTCGCCGACCAGGTGCTCGAGGACGGTCCGCGCCGACGACTCCGCCGGCATCCGCAGCCGGTCAGGTCCGAGACCGTTTCGGATCGGCAACGGAGCCTTGGGCACAGCTCAGTCCTGCTCGAGGTCTGGTGAACAACTCTCGCAGAGCAATTCGAGGGTTCGGCCGTCGCCGTCGATCCGGTTGCGGTACCGCGGGGTCGGAGTACCACAATCGACACACACGCCGAGTGTCTTGGCTTCGGATGAGAACTCGATGTTCATCCGCTTGTCGAACACGTACAGGGAACCGTCCCAGAGGCCGCGGTCGCCGAAAGTCTCGCCGTAACGGACGATTCCGCCGTCCAACTGATAGACCTCGTCGAAGCCACGTGAGCGCATCAGCGAAGACAACACCTCACAGCGCACTCCGCCGGTGCAGTACGTGACCACGGCTTTGCCCTTGAGATGGTCGTATTTGCCACTGTCGAGTTCGTTGACGAAATCCCGAGTGGTGGCGACGTCCGGAACTATCGCATCTCGGAAACGGCCGATCTCGGCTTCGAAGGCATTGCGCCCGTCGAAGAACACGACGTCGTCACCGCGAGTGTCGACGAGTTCGTGTAGTTCCTTGGGCACCAGGTGAACTCCTCCGCCGACCACACCGTTCTCGTCGACTTTCAGCTCGTCGGGGGCACCGAACGTCACGATCTCCGAGCGTGCCTTGACACTCAGACGAGGGAAATCGTTCCCGAGGCCGTCCGACCACTTGATGTCAGCGGTACGGAAGGGTTCGTAACCACGCGTACCACGGACATATCGCTTGACATCCTCGATGTCTCCGCCGACCGTCGCGTTGATCCCGTGCGGCGAGACGATGATCCGGCCCGTCAGGTTGTTGGACTCGGCCAGGCTGTGCTGCCACAGCTTGATCGCTTCCGGGTCCGCCAACGGCGTGAACTGGTAGAAGAGAACAATTTTCGGAATAGCCACAGCAAATCCAGCCTAACGTGCCGCGCTCGAGTGAACGTCGTGAAGATCGTGAATGGACAAGTCCACCAGAGACTCTCGAAACACGCGTCCAGGGCCGGCCGGGACGTCGACCTCACACGGAACGACGAGCACCGCGCAACCCGCAGCGCTGGCCGACGCCGTGCCGGTCGGCGAGTCCTCGATCGCGAGGCACTGCGCCGGCTCGAGTCCGAGCAGATGCGCGCCGCGCAGGTACGGATCCGCTGCCGGTTTCCCGTTGGGGACCTCGTCGCCACACACCGAATGGTCGAAGAACTCACGGCCGAGCATGCCGAGTGCCCGATCGACCAGAACTCGCTCGGTGTTGGTGACCAGTGCAGAACGCAAACCACCGTCACGCACGGTCGACAGTGCGTCGCGAGCACCCGGCCGCCAGGTCACGCCGTCCTCGAACAGGTCGCCGACGCGGGTGTACATCCAGTCCTTCGCCTCGGCGATGGCATCGGGATGCTTCTCCAGGCCGAGCGCGTCGAACACCGTCGCAAGGGCGAAGGGACTCGACGCACCGATGACGGCAACGCGTGTCGCTTCCGTCATCGGTCCGCCCAGGCGTAGGGACAGCTCACGAAGCGCGATGTCCCACAGCTTCTCCGAATCGAGCAGGGTGCCGTCCATGTCCCACAGGACACCACCGAGCGTTGATTCGGATACTTCGGTCAACAACTCAGACATTGAAATACTTTGCTTCCGGGTGGTGCAGGACAAAAGCGTCCGTGGACTGCTCGGGATGCAGCTGCAGCTCCTCGGACAATTCGACGCCGATTCGTTCGGGTTCGAGCAACGCCACCAACTTGGCTCGATCCTCGAGATCCGGGCACGCGCCGTATCCGAACGAATAACGAGCGCCGCGGTACTCGAGATCGAAGTAACCGGCAACCTCGGTGGGATCCTGCTCCGCGACGGTGTGACCCTCGGGGAGCACTAGCTCTTCACGGACGCGTCGATGCCAGTACTCGGCCAGAGACTCCGTGAGCTGGACACCGATTCCGTGAACCTCGAGGTAATCGCGGTACGAGTTCGATGCGAACAACTCGTTGGCGAAGTCCGCGATCGGCTGACCCATCGTCACCAACTGGAACGGAAGAACGTCGACCTGCCCGGTGGCCTCGGCGTCCTTGCGCGAGCGAACGAAGTCCGCGATGCACAGAAAGCGGTCGCGGTGCTGGCGCGGGTAGGTGAACCGGAACCTTTCGGGTGCATCCGGTTTCGGC
>NZ_LVCT01000768.1:0-1398 GCF_001647205.1 Rhodococcus sp. EPR-134 | reverse complement strand
GAGCGTCGTCGCCGCGCGCGAACCACCACAGTGCGCCGGCGACAACTACGACCACCGCAACGCCGAATACGCCCAGAACAGCGAGAGTGCGTCTGGGCGTATTCGGTGCGTGCGACATCACGCCACGATAGTCAATTACTCGAGCGGGGGTGCAGAGCGATCGATCGTCGTCGCGAGTGGCTTCTCCTTGACGAAGAGCAACAACACGACCGCTGCGATGACCAAGGGGACGAGGTAGAGGAAGATCGGCGCGAGCGCGTCGTTGTACGCGCCGACGATGATCTCGCGAACCTGGCTCGGCAACTTCCAGAGGATTCCCGGGGTCAAGGAGTTCTCGTCACCACCGACCGCGCCGCCATTCGCCGGGAGTCGCTCGGCCAGGAGATTGGTCAGACGCGAGGCGAACAGGCTGCCCACGATCGCGCTGCCCAACGACGCACCGATCTGGCGGAAGAAGTTGTTCGACGCGGTGGCCGTTCCCACTTCGGCCGCGGGGAAGGTGTTCTGCACGATCAAGATCAAGATCTGCATGACGAGGCCGAGTCCGATACCCATGAGTGCGATGTAGCAACCGAAGACCAGCAGTGAGGTCGACGGCGTCAGACGTGAGAGCAGGACCAGAGCAATAGCGACGATGGATGTTCCGACGATGGGGAAGATCTTGTAGCGGCCGGTCTTGCTGACCAGCTGGCCGGACCCGATGGAGGCGACGAGCAGGCCCGCCATCATGGGAATCATCATCAATCCAGCTTCGGTGGCGTTCTTGCCGGTCACCATTTGGATGTAGGTCGGCAGGTAGGCGAGCGCACCGAACATGGCGATTCCGATGATCAGGCCGGCGACGGTGGTCAACACGAAGTTGCGCTGAGCGAACAGATGCATCGGAATCACCGGTTCGTCGGCACGCTTTTCGACGAAGACAAAAGCCACTGCCGTCACGACGCAGCCGACGATCAACCCGATGATGACGGCCGATCCCCAGGCGTAGGTGTTTCCGCCCCAGGTCGTGAACAGGATCAGACACGTCGCTGCCGTCGCGACGAGAACCATGCCCAGATAGTCGATGCGAGGCTTGCCGAGGTTCGGCTTCCGCAGGTGCAGAAATGCCATCGCGCTCGCGATGGCGAGTAGGCCTAGGGGGATGTTGATCCAGAAGGCCCAACGCCAACCGATGCCCTCGGTGAACCAGCCGCCGAGTAGGGGACCGGCAACCGAAGCCAGTGCGAACACCCCGCCCATGGCACCCATGTACCGGCCGCGTTGCCTGGCGGGGACGACGTCGGCGATGATCGCCTGGGAAAGCAGGATCAATCCGCCGCCGCCGAGTCCCTGCACGGCTCGACCAGCGATGAGTGTGGTCATGTCGTGGGACAGACCGCCGATCACCGAACCGACGAT
>NZ_LVCT01000767.1:0-9886 GCF_001647205.1 Rhodococcus sp. EPR-134 | reverse complement strand
CCGTCGTCACCCAGACCATGTGGTTGACGCCGTTCAATTCGCCCACGATGGTGGGCAACGCGGTACTGAAGATCATCTGGTCGAGCGAAGCCAGAAGCATCGTGATCATCAGCCCGACAAAAACGAGGATGATCGACCGTTTGTCCGGCGAGGCCTCGGTGTCGGTATGCGTGCCGTCGGGCTCGACGGTCGCAGCTTCTCGAGTGGACATGTAGTTCCTTAGTTGAGTGACGGCGGGTGCGAGAGTGTGGATCAGCTCTCGGACCTCAGTATTCGAGCCATCAGGAGTAGTGCCGGATCGAGCAAATCTGTTCTGGGGCTTGCCCGTTCACTGTTCTGCCATTTTCGGAAGACGTAACGCATCGCGGCGCCTGCGGTGATGACCGTTGCTGTGGCTTCGTCGGCAGCGGCTGTGTCCGAGTGCAGGCGGCGATACTCGGTTCTGTTCGACAACTCCCGCGTGAGGATCCGGGTGAGCGTGTCTTCAAGATCGTGGAAGGTGGCCAGATGTTGTTGCAACAGCGTGGGATGACGCTCGAACAATTCGCGTCGATGCGCGAGCAGATCGGGTCGCTCGTCGACGATTTGCATCGCCGCCTCGAATACCGCGAGGGCGCCGCGCAGCGGATCGTCCGGGTGCTTGCCGATGAGCGTGAGCATGGTCGTCTCACTTGGCACGACGAGCATGAGCCCACCGATCGCTGCGTCCTTGGTGGGGAAGTAGTTGAAGAACGTGCGGGTCGACAGATTGCAGGCTTCGCAGATTTTCTCGACGGTCACTTCGTCATAGCCCAGGTCGAGAACGAGTTCGACGGCGGTGTGCTCGATCAGCTGCCTCGTCGCAATTCGTTTTCGTTCGCGCAATCCGAGAGTTTCGGTTCCCATTTCATCCATAATTGCACAGAGTGCAAAGTTTCATCGAATGCAATATTTCGCCCAAGAATGCCTCATGAAATGCAAAAATGGGGATCGGGTGCCTGGTGGATAGGATGAACCGCGTGGAAGACACCTTGCCCCCTTGCCCTGAATGCGCCGGCGAATACACCTACGAGATGGGCGCGTTGATGGTCTGCCCGTCCTGCGCGCACGAGTGGGCGCCGACCGATAGTGCCGGCGAGGACCTGGGTGTGGTGAAAGATGCCGTAGGCAACATTCTTGCGGACGGCGACACGGTGACGGTCGTCAAGACGCTCAAGGTGAAGGGCAGTCCGACCGGCATCAAGTCAGGTACGAAAGTTCGCAACATCCGCCTTGTCCAGGGCGTTGGTGACCACGACATCGACTGCAAGGTCGACGGCATCGGACCGATGCAATTGAAGTCGAGCGTCGTCAAGAAGGTGTGACCGGACAGCGATAGTTGTCGGCTCGAAATCCTGTTCAGTTTCGACGGTTCGATAGCCACAATCGAGGTGATTCTCGACCGCTCGAACGAATGGACCGAACTGTGCCGAACTCGATCTGCCTGGCGCCCGCACTCGATAACACCGCACTCGATACAGAGGAGCAGTGGAAACGCATCGTCGATGCGCTGACGCGCAGGGGTTTCCTCGGCGCCGGGCTCGGTGCCGCGGCCGCGACCTTGCTGGCAGCGTGCAGCAGTGACGAAAATGGCTTGGAGTCAGGCGGTCTCGTCACGGTGCAGGACGAGACGGGCAGTGTCGAGATCCCTTCGGATCCGCAGCGAATGGTCATCGCCCATGTCAGCGCCATGGCGACGGTGCTCGACCTCGGTGTGCCGCCGGAGAAGATCGTCGGCGGCTTCTTCGGTCTCGAGGGTGTGAGCGGTGACGCGGTGTTGCGCACGATGCCAGAGGCTGCGAACATCCCGAACCTCGGCACGGCGGGAACGTGGAACAAGGAAGCAATCATCGGCGTGTCGCCGGATCTGATCGTCATGCTCCTGACGGCCGGAAATGCTTACGCAGCAAAGTCTTACGACGAACTCTCTGCCACAGGCGTGCCGGTGTTCGCCGGCTTCAACGGGTTCCTCACGTGGGACGAGATGAAGAAATTGGTCACCTCGATGGGCGTCGCGGTCCGACGCGAAGACGCGGCGGCCGAATTGAACGCGCGAACGGAAGGCCGACTCCTGGCAATCAAGGATCGACTCTCCGCCCTCGGTTCGTTGCCGTCGGTGACCCTCCTCCGCACCGGCGAGAACGGTGTCGTCTACAACCAGGTCGGCGCTCTTCTCGACGCCCTCGGTTTCCCCGGCGAACGAGCTACATCGGAGGAGTTCACGCGCACACTCACAGCGGAGCAACTCGATCAGGTGACCAGCGACGTGATCATCGTGGGCGCATTCCAGGACCAGCAGGACGTCCGCGCGCAGTTGGCAATGAACCCGCTCTGGGAGCGTCTTCCCGCTGTCCGCTCGGGGAACGTCCATTACGTCGACGACAGCCTGTGGGGCTCGGGCTATTCTCCCCGCGCCACCGAGCTGCGACTCGACGACATCGAGCGGATCTTCAGCTGACGCCGTCGTGTCACCTCGACTTATCGGTGCATTACCTCGAGAATCATGACCATGGACAAAATCAGGTTCTTCGAGCTGGTCACCGAATGGTTCGAGGTACTCGGTGTTGTCGCCATGGTTCTCGGGTTCGTGTTCGCATTCGTGATCGCGGGGCGCGCATGGAGTCGAACGCGGGACGGTAGTTCGGCGTTTCGTACTCTGCGCGAGACCATGGGCGCGGTCATCCTTCTCGGCCTCGAGATCCTTGTCGCCGCTGATCTGGTGAAGACGGTGACGTCGTCGCCGTCGCTGACAGACGCCGCAGTTCTGGGCATGATCGTTCTTATTCGGACCGTGCTGAGCCTGTCGATTCAGATCGAGATCGACGGGGTACTTCCGTGGCGCAAGGCGTTGGTGTCAAGTCCGGAACTCCTGGTACGCGCAGCGCGCGGATCAGGAGGCCGCACGACGCCCGACGCGTCGAGTTCGTAGCGATAGCCGTTGCGAGTGAAAGGTCGGGCAGATGACAGCAGTGCGTACCGAGCATCTCACGGTCGACGAAAGGCGGGCGCGCGGCCGTCAGGCGCGTAGAGATACGCCATTGGCCGCGCTCGCGGATCTGGCAGAGAGTGACCGTGATCCGATATCACTGCTCGAATTGCAGGCGAAGTCGCGGGTACAGGACCTGGTGCCCATCCGATACGGGCGGATGTCGGCATCGCGGTTCTCGTTCTTCCGCGGCGCTGCTCTGGTGATGGCCGACGATTTGTCACGCAGTCCGGATTCGGGTCTTGCCAGCCAACTCTGCGGCGACGCGCACCTGAGCAACTTCGGTATCTATGCGACGCCCGAGCGAAAGCTCGCGTTCGACATCAACGACTTCGACGAAACGTACCCGGGACCGTTCGAATGGGACGTGAAACGACTGGCCGCAAGTTTGGTGATCGCCGCAAAGGACAACGGATTTTCGGGCAAGGAGCGAAAGAAGATCGTTCGCGGATGCGCGGCCGAGTATCGGGAAACCATGATCACCCAGGCAGGATTGGGAAATCTTGCAGTCTGGTACTCGCACATCGCACCCGAGGACGGGCTCGAGGCTCTCCAGATCGACCTGAAGAAGCGCATGCTTGCTCGCACACAAGCGACGCTGGACAAGGCTCGTCGCCGCGACAGTGTGCAGGCGGCAGGCAAGTTCACCGAAATCGTCGACGGCCGGCGGCAATTCATCAGTGATCCGCCGCTGATCGTGCCCGCAAACGAGTTGTTCGCAGGGACCGATCTCACGCAGATCGAGGAGTTGCTACGTCAGCGCGTTCGGTCGTATCGGAGCACGCTGCAGTGGGACCGTCGGGTGTTGCTCGAAAGCTTCGAGATGACGCACATTGCGCGGAAGGTTGTCGGTGTCGGGAGCGTCGGAACACGCGCATGGATGATCCTCATGAAAGGAGTCGACGACGACGATCCGTTGATCCTGCAGGTCAAGGAAGCGCAACCCTCGGTATTGTCCGGCTACGTCGATGGTCCGACCTTCAAGAACGAAGGGGAACGCGTCGTCAACGGGCAACGCTTGATGCAAGCGACAAGCGACATCTTTCTCGGCTGGGAACGAGGGCCGGGGCTCGACGAGGGTGAGCACGATTTCTACATTCGTCAACTGCGTGACGGTAAAGGGTCGGCAGTCATCGAAGAGATGGTGCCGCAGGGGCTGGAACTCTACGGGCGCCTGTGCGCCAGGGTCCTTGCCTACGCACACGCTCGCTCGTCCGATCGGATAGCGATCGCCGAATATCTCGGTGAGGGAACCGAATTCGATTTCGCGATCGGGGAGTTCGCGGCTGCCTACGCCAAGCGCAATGCTCGCGATCACGCCGCTCTGCTGACCGCGATCGACGACGGTCGCGTGTCAGCAGAGCGGGGAGTGTGACGACTCAGGCGAACGCGCCGTCGAGCCAGCCCTGCCACGCTGCCGTTGCTGATCCACCGTCAGCACCCTCTGCGAAGAGGTGATGGGCCGCGTCGACGGTGCCGCCGAAAGCACTTCGGCCGTAGAACCGCAGCAATGCGTCCTGGGTGCGCAAGCCGATGAACCAGTCGTTGATGTAGTCGACAATCGCGTCGACGGTTCCGATTCCGGGGACTTCCACCGACGCGGAGTCACCGACAGCGGCGCCCGAGGTGATTCCGAGGGCGCTGCGAAGCGTTCCCATCGCTTGCGGTGCGGAAGAGGATTCCGGGCCTTCAGCCGAGACATAGGTGGTGGGCCTGCCGGCGAAGTACCGCACGTACTGGCCGAGACTGTGCAGGTAGAAGTCCGTGTGCTTGCTCGCGCCGTCGTACTGGTTGTCCCAGTCATCGGCAAACACTCCGGCGTGGACGTAGCGGACAACGGCGGTGCCCTCGTCGCGGGCCTCGACGACGTATTCGAGGTTGTTGAACCAGCCGTCGGGGCCTTGCATGTGGATGGCGAGTTCGCGGGGTGGCTCCCACGTGGCGATGATCGGGCTGTCCGGGCGGCTGCCGTCGGCGGGGATCTCGAGAGGGGAGGGGAACATCCAGCCGGCCGTTTCGGCCGAGATGGCGGCCCAGATCTGCTCGGGGGTTCCTGGGACGACCACCTCGCGGCGGATTTCGAATTTCTCGGACATTGCTACTTCTCCGTTTCGGGCGCGTCGATCGCTTGGGTTGTGATGGTTTGGGGTGTGGTGAGGCTGGGATGCAGGGCGACAACGAGGCGGTGTTTGCGTCCGCCTTCGGAATTGCCGTCGTGATACTTGGCGACGAGTGAGTTGATCGACTCGCCGAGTTCGCCGGCGAAGGCGGCACGGTCGGCCGCCGTGGCAAAGGTGATGTCGCTGTCGATGGCAAAGGACGCCAACGGTTTTCCGGCTGCAGTTGCTCCGGCGATCAGTTCGCCGACCTCTCGGACGATCCGCGCTGCGAGAGTGACGAGCCAGCGCGCCGAGAGTTGATCGGGGAACCGGCCCGGGTCCGGGGCGAGCGCCGACATGGCGGCAGGGGATATGACGTACGACGCGGCACTGGCCTGCATGATTCGCTCGGTCATGTTGCCTCGCTTGCGTTCCTCGACGAGCTCGACAAGTCCGTGGTCTTCGAGAGTGCGCAGGTGGTAGTTCACCTTCTGGCGTGTCAGCCCGATCCGGGGCGCCAGCGAGGATGCCGATCCCGGCACCGCCAATTCGGCCAGAATCCGTTGCCGAATCGGATCGAGCGACGCCTCGGCAGCTCCGGGGCGATCGATGACTGCTACGTCCAACATGAGAAAACCATCCCACCGACAACTAAATCTGTCAAGACAGAAAAAATTGTCGGTGGGATGGTTTCGGAGATTCGCTATCGCTTGAGGTCGGGCGGGTTGTTCAGATCCCGCGCCGAGTACGTGTCACACGACGAAATCTGGCCGGTCTGGTATCCGGTCATGAACCACGCCTGACGCTGTGCGGAGGAGCCGTGTGTCCAACCTTCAGGGTTGACCCGACCGGTCGTGGACTTTTGGATACGGTCGTCGCCGACCGACGAGGCGGCGGACAATGCGTCGCGAATGTCGTCTTTTGACAAGGGCTTCAGGAACGGTTGACCGGTCGCCTGATCGGGAATCGTGTCCGCAAAATGTGCCCAGACGCCTGCGTAGCAATCGGCCTGGAGTTCGGTGCGAACCGCACCCGACTGCTCACCCTGCGGGTCGGCCTGCGCGCGGCCGATGTCGCCGAGCTGATTCTGGATGTGATGTCCGAACTCGTGCGCGACCACGTACTCCTGTGCGAGCGGTCCGGCGCTGGAACCGAAACGGTCGACGAGTAGTTGGAAGAAACTCGTGTCGAAGTACGCAGTCTGGTCGGCCGGGCAGTAGAACGGACCGACGTCACTAGACGCCTGGCCGCAACCGGTGTTGACCGAACCGCTGAACAGAATGACTTCGGGTCGCACGTACGCCGTGCCGGTCTGCTTGACCAACTGCTGTTCCCAAACGTCGTCGAGGCTTCCGACGGTCAGTGTGACGCGGCAGTTCACATCGGCGTTTGCCTGAGCACCGGTGCACTCGTCGACCGACGACAGTCCGGTCGACGAACTCGAAGTCTCGGTAGACGTACCCAGGAGTGAGCCGGGGTCACCGCCGAACAATAGCGCCAGGATCAGAACGATAATGCCGCCCGCGCCACCGCCGATCGCGATTTTGCCGCCGCGGCCACCGCCACCCCCGCCGCCTTGAACCTGAACGCGTCCCGCTTCGCCGCGGGCCCCCTCGTTGAAGGTCATCTATGTCCGCTTTCTGCTGTCGTGAACAAGTGCTTGCCGTCACTTCTGGAGATAGCTTCGCATGCGATGCGGGTCCGCGTTTCCGCTCTGTGCAGTTCGCTCCGTAGGATCGCAGGCAAAGTAGTCGGTCGTCGGTTATTGGAAGTAGTTCGAAAGGAATCCCGTGCTGCGCACACATCTCGCCGGTTCATTGCGACCCGAGCAGGCAGAGCAGACCGTAACGCTCACCGGTTGGGTAGCCAGGCGTCGTGATCACGGCGGAGTGATCTTCATCGATCTCCGTGATGCATCCGGAGTTGCGCAGGTAGTTTTCCGGGCAGGTGACGTGGCCGAGCAGGCGCACCGTCTGCGCGCGGAATACTGCGTTCGCGTGACCGGAACGGTCGAGGTTCGCCCAGAGGGCAACCAGAACTTCGAGATCCCCACCGGAGCGATCGAGGTCAACGCCACAGAACTCGAGGTTCTCAACGAAAGCGCACCGCTGCCGTTCCAGCTCGACGATCAGGTCGGCGAAGAAGCGCGCCTCAAGTACCGCTACCTCGACCTGCGCCGTGAGGGCCCCGGCTCCGCAATTCGCTTGCGCTCCAAGGTAAGTGCTGCAGCGCGCGGCGTTCTCGCGCATCACGAGTTCGTCGAGGTCGAGACTCCGACGCTCACGCGTTCGACGCCAGAGGGTGCCCGTGACTTCCTCGTACCGTCACGCCTTCAGCCCGGTAGCTTCTACGCACTGCCGCAGAGCCCGCAGCTGTTCAAGCAGCTACTCATGGTCGGCGGCATCGAGCGCTACTACCAGATCGCGCGTTGCTACCGCGACGAGGATTTCCGCGCCGATCGTCAGCCCGAGTTCACTCAGCTCGACATCGAGATGGCTTTCGTCAACCAGGACGACATCATCCTGCTTGCCGAGGAAATTCTCACGGCGCTCTGGAAGCTCGTCGGCCACGAGATCAAGACGCCGATCGACCGCATGACCTACACCGAGGCAATGCGTCGTTACGGCAGCGACAAGCCGGACCTGCGTTTCGACATCGAACTCGTCGAGTGCATGGACTTCTTCAAGGACACGACGTTCCGCGTGTTCCAGGCGGAGTACGTCGGCGCCGTCGTGATGCCCGGCGGTGCAAGCCAGCCGCGCAAGCAACTCGACGCCTGGCAGGAATGGGCCAAGCAGCGTGGGGCCAAGGGTCTGGCGTACGTGTTGGTCGGTGCAGACGGCACTCTCGGTGGACCTGTTGCCAAGAACCTGACCGACGCCGAGCGTGAGGGCCTGGCCGTCCACGTCGGAGCTCAGCCGGGAGACTGCGTCTTCTTCGCAGCTGGTGCAACGAAGCCGATGCGCGCCCTCCTCGGCGCTGCCCGTGGTGAGATCGCCCGCAAGAAGGACCTCATCGATCCTGACGCGTGGGCCTTCGTGTGGATCGTCGACGCTCCGATGTTCGAGCCGACCGCCGACGCCACTGCATCCGGTGACGTCGCTCTCGGCCACTCCGCGTGGACCGCCGTGCACCACGCGTTCACGTCGCCGAAGCCGGAGTTCTTCGACACGTTCGACACCGATCCGGATTCCGCTCTCGCCTACGCGTACGACATCGTCTGCAACGGCAACGAGATCGGCGGCGGCAGTATTCGTATCCACCGCAAGGACATTCAGGAACGAGTGTTCAAGGTGATGGGTATCTCCGAGGAAGAGGCGCAGGAGCAGTTCGGCTTCCTCCTCGACGCCTTCGCCTTCGGTGCGCCGCCGCACGGCGGAATCGCATTCGGCTGGGACCGCATCACCGCGCTCCTCGCCGGCATGGATTCCATCCGTGAGGTCATCGCGTTCCCGAAGTCCGGCGGCGGCGTCGACCCGCTGACGGATGCTCCGGCACCGATCTCGGCTCAGCAGCGCAAGGAATCGGGTATCGACGCGAAGCCCGAGAAGAAGTCAGAGGACAAGAAGTCCGAAGGCGACACCGGCGAAGCCAAGTAGAGCCGACACCGGATCGCCATGCTGCATTTGCGGGTGATCTGCCCGACCGAGCGCACCGAGCAAGTTCTCGGTGCGCTCGCGTCGCAGCGGGGCGCGACACACATCGTCGTGATGCGCGATGTCGCGGTTCATCCTGCCGGCGACATGGTGGAGGCCGACGTCGCCCGTGAGGCGGCAAACGACGTCGTCGATGCCCTGAACGAACTCGGCGTCGCCGAGGACGGCGGAATGACGCTCGTACCGGTCGAGACGGTGTTGTCGGCGTCGGCGCGCAAAGCCGAGCGTGACGTGCCTGGTGATCCCGCGGATTCCGTCGTGTGGGAGGAATTGCTGTCCCGCACTCGCGAAGAGTCGACTCTCAACGGATTGTTCGTCGCGTTCCTGACCATTGCGTGTCTGCTGGCCGCGATCGGCGTCGTCACCGACTCTCAGATCACGATCGTCGGCGCCATGGTCGTCGGTCCGGAGTTCGGTCCGCTGGCTGCTTTGGCAGTCGCACTCGTACGGCGAGATCGACGGTTGCGTCGACGTTCGATTCTCGCGCTTGCCGTCGGATTCCCCATCGCGATGGGCGTGACGCTTGCCGCAACGTTCGTGGTGAAGTTCTTCGGATGGATGGACGTCGTCAGTCTCGAGTCACTCCACGAGGTCGATTTCGTATACAAGGTCGGGCCCATTTCGTTTGTCGTCGCGCTTCTTGCCGGTGCGGCTGGGATGCTGGCACTCGTCTCGTCGAAGTCCGCTGCCTTGGTCGGGGTGTTCATCTCTGTCACCACGGTTCCTGCCGCCGGTTTCGCGGTGGTTGCGGCAGCAAACGGAGAATGGCGGATCGCCGGGTTGTCGTCTCTGCAACTGGCTGTCAACCTGCTCGGGATCGTCACTGCCTGCGTGCTTGTTCTCTGGCTCAGAACCCGGGCCGACGAGGAATTCGAAGCAGCGTTGAAAGGCATTTCTCGATTTGTCGACGAGGACAAAACTCCATGACGTCGCCGGTTCGGAGTTCTGCTCACCGACAGCAAAATTCTCGAGAGAACTGTGTGCCGGTGTGGCGATTGGGGACTTTTGTCATCACCGCAGGTAGTCGGCAATTTCTGTTGCTGTGAGGCCTTGAATTCTCCGCTGCGAGCGGACGAGCTGGGCATGATCGGAGTCACTAACGGGTAAGTTGGTCGGTGATGACCGCA
>NZ_LVCT01000766.1:0-2070 GCF_001647205.1 Rhodococcus sp. EPR-134 | reverse complement strand
TCTCGGGGGGAGTGGCCGCACCGTCGTGCTGCGCGTTCGCGTCGCCGAGAACCCGTTCTCCCTGCCCCGAACTTTGGTGATCAAGCAGGTCCGCGACAACTTCCAGGGAGCTACCAAAACAGCGATTGCGCTCCCGGCCGCGTCCGAAGGTGACTTCGACGTCGAGACCGCATTCCTTCGTGAAGCGGTGTCGTATCAGTTCGCCAACGCGCTTGCCAAGGACGCACGCCCCGGCGCCGAACTGTTGGCGTCCGACCTCGATGCTCGCCTCCTGATCCTGAGTGATCTCGGCGACGCCACCGCAATCAGCGTCCGACTCGAAGACTCCGACCCGGACACCGTCACTTACACGTTGATGGCCATGGCTCAGGCAATGGGACGCATGCACGCCGCGACCGTCGGCCGGGAGGACGACTTCACCGCACTGCTGCGTCGAGCCGAGGTTGCCCATTGCTCCGATGAAGTTGCGGATCAGGTGGGACGTGCCGTGGCCGGTGTTCCCGCGATGCTGGTGGAAAGTCTCGGCATCGATGTGAGTTCGGACATTCTCGAGCAGGTTCAGCATGCGCAGACACTGTTCAGCGGTGGCCGGTTCCGTGCCTTCAGTCCGTCGGACCTGTGCCCCGACAACATCATCGTCAACGACGACGGCGTGCAGTTCCTCGACTACGAGTGGGGTGGCTACCGCGATGCCCTCCTCGACATCACCTACGCGTTGGTGTCTTTCCCCGGTTGCCTGTGCAACATCGACCTGACCGAAGAGCGGGCGTCGGCGATGGTCGATGCCTGGCGGGCCGAGGTAGTGGGGATGTGGCCCGCCCTGGCCGACGAGGCCGAATTGGGCCGCCGGATTGTCGAGGCCCAACTCATCTGGGTCTGGCTCAGTACCTATCTGTACCTGCCCGAGGATCATTCGCGTATCGCCGCCGTCCGCGAACATTATCTCTCGATTCCACGCGCCGACGCACTGGTCGGACGCTGGGCCAGGCTCGCACGCTCGGCTCAGCTCGCCGGCAACGACGCCGTCGAGGCACACGCCCGCGACGTCGTGGCGGCGCTGCGGACCGAGTTCAGCTGAGGCCCTGACCGATCACACACAGAAGGGCGCCCGTGCACGAAGCACGAGCGCCCATTCTCGGTCGAGTCCGCTCAGTTGTCGGAGACCAGATCGTTCTCGGACAGGTCCGTCGCCGCGAGCGCCGTCGCCAGATCGGGATGCCGGAACGTCGAAGTCACCTGGTCGGCCACGACTCGGAAAGCAGAGGCCAGGGTCGCGGACTTGTCCGGTTCGGCCGCCCACGTTGCGGTCTGTTCGACGACGACCACGCCGTGGTGGACGTACATCTTTCCGGGGACGAGCGTGATGCCGGCGTTGGTGGCCCACTCGCGCAGGGCAGCGAGTCCCTGGCTCGCGCCCTTGGGGCCGCCTACCTCGATGTCGTCACTCGACAACTGCAGCAGAGTGTCGACGTCTTGGGAGTTGAGTGCATCGTGCCACGCGAGGACGGTGGCGATCTCGGAGGTGCTCATGGCGACAACGCTATCCAATGCGGATTCACGACTGGGTGAGGGCTGGCGGAACAGCGGATTGTGTCGGGCGTCGGTGGTCTCTAGTAGCGTCGATTCGTGAGCGATTGGCAAGCGGAAGACAGTGTGGGGGCGAAAGACGGCGTGGTGGCGGAAGACGGCCTGTTCGAGGCAACTCCGGAGGAATCCGCGATCGTCGACGAACCAGATGTCGTGTCTGTAGCCGAGCGCGCCCTGTCCTCGGTGCCGCCCGGTGCTCCTCTGGCTGTCCGCATGCGTCCGCTCACTCTTGGTGAAGTTGTCGGTCAACAGCACTTACTCGGGCCCGGCGCGCCACTCCGCAGAATGGTCGAGGGGTCCGGCGCCGCATCGGTACTTCTGTACGGACCTCCCGGCACCGGCAAGACCACGCTCGCATCGTTGATCTCGGGTGCTACCGGCCGCCGGTTCGAGGCTCTGTCGGCTCTGTCCGCCGGAGTCAAAGAAGTCCGCGGTGTCATCGAACTCGCGCGCCGCCGCCTGCTGAACGGCGAACAAACCGTC
>NZ_LVCT01000765.1:0-859 GCF_001647205.1 Rhodococcus sp. EPR-134 | reverse complement strand
CACCGAGAACCCGTCGTTCTCGGTCGTCTCCGCTCTGTTGTCGCGCTCGTTGGTCCTGCAACTGCAATCGCTCACCGCTGCGGATGTCCAGGAACTGCTCGAGCGCGCTGTCGCCGACGAACGCGGGTTCGGCGGAGCGATCACGATCGACGACGACGCGATGGAACACCTCGTTCGTCTGGCGGCCGGCGACGCCCGCCGAGCCCTGACGGCACTCGAGGCTGCCGCCGGGGCTGCACTGGACACCGCAGGTGACGCTTCGGGCCCGGTGGTGCTCGACCTCGCGACCGTCGAGGCAAGTGTCGACAAGGCCGCGGTTCGGTACGACCGTGCCGGAGATCAGCACTACGACGTCATCAGTGCATTCATCAAGAGCATTCGTGGATCAGACGTCGACGCCGCCCTGCACTACCTCGCACGGATGCTGACCGCGGGCGAAGACCCTCGCTTCATCGCACGGCGTCTGGTGGTTCACGCCAGCGAAGACATCGGCATGGCTGATCCGATGGCGCTGCAGACTGCCACCGCCGCGGCGCAGGCAGTGCAGCTGATCGGTATGCCGGAGGCTCGTCTGGCGCTGGCACAGGCCACCATTCATCTGGCGACGGCTCCCAAATCGGGTGCGGTCATCGCCGCACTCGGCGCGGCCATGGCCGACGTGGCCGCCGGAAAATCCGGACTGGTACCGCCGCACCTGCGTGACGGGCACTACAAGGGCGCCGAGCAATTGGGCAACGCAGTCGGATACAAGTACCCGCACGACACACGTGATGGTGTTCTGCGGCAACAGTATCCACCGGACGATCTGGTGGGTGTCGACTATTACCAGCCCACCGCGCACGGCAACGAGCGGGAGATC
>NZ_LVCT01000764.1:0-3822 GCF_001647205.1 Rhodococcus sp. EPR-134 | reverse complement strand
ACGCTCTTGAAGGTAAGGACCGGTTAGTGCAAACCCACGAGATCCGCAGGCGATTCCTCGACCACTTCGTCAAGGCCGGCCACACCGAGGTGCCCAGCGCCTCGCTGATTCTCGACGACCCGAACCTTCTGTTCGTCAACGCGGGCATGGTTCCGTTCGTGCCGTTCTTCCTCGGGCAGCAGACGCCGTCCTACTCACGGGCGACGTCCGTGCAGAAGTGCGTCCGCACCCTGGACATCGAAGAGGTCGGCATCACCACCCGCCACAACACCTTCTTCCAGATGGCGGGCAACTTCTCCTTCGGTGACTACTTCAAGAAGGAAGCCATCTCCCACGCCTGGCAGTTGCTGACAGGTTCGGTCGAGGACGGCGGATACGGCATCGATCCCACGCGCCTGTGGGCCACCGTCTACCTCGACGACGACGAAGCATTCTCGATCTGGCGCGACGAGGTAGGAGTGCCCGAAGAGCGCATCCAGCGCCGCGGCATGAAGGACAACTACTGGTCCATGGGCATTCCCGGGCCGTGCGGCCCCTGCTCGGAGATCTTCTACGACCGCGGCGCCGAATACGGCGTCGAGGGTGGCCCCGAAGCCGACGAGGATCGCTACATCGAGATCTGGAACCTCGTGTTCATGCAGAACGAGCGCGGCGAGGGCACCAACAAGGGCGACTACCCGATCCTCGGACCGTTGCCGAAGAAGAACATCGACACCGGCATGGGCGTCGAGCGCGTTGCGTTCCTCCTGCAGGGCGTCGAAAACGTCTACGAGACAGATCTTCTCCGCCCCGTCATCGACAAGGCCGCCGAACTGACCGGCAGTGTCTACGGGACCGACCACACTTCAGACGTCCGTTTCCGCGTCATCGCCGACCACGCACGCACCGCAGCGATGTTGATCGCCGACGGTGTGAACCCCGGCAACTACGGCCGCGGCTACGTCCTGCGCCGGTTGCTGCGTCGCATCGTGCGTTCGGCCAAACTGCTCGGCAGCGAGCAGCCCACCATGCGCGAGTTCATGGTCGTCGTCCGCGACACGATGGCGCCGTCGTACCCGGTTTTGGAAACCGACTTCACGCGCATCGAGAACGTCGCCGTCGGCGAGGAGACCGCGTTCCTCAAGACGCTGGCTTCGGGTTCTGCTCTGTTCGAGAATGCTGCCGAGACGGTCAAGTCGTCCGGAAAGTCGGTCATCGCCGGCGATCAGGCATTTGCACTGCACGACACCTACGGCTTCCCGATCGATCTCACGCTCGAGATGGCGTCCGAGGCCGGTCTCACCGTGGACGAGGACGGCTTCCGCACGCTCATGGCCGAGCAGCGCAAGCGCGCCAAGGACGACGCTCAGGCTCGTAAGCACGCCCACGCCGACCTCACGGTCTACAAGGAACTGCTCGACCGAGGCGCCACCGAGTTCACCGGTTTCGACGAGCTGGTCTCCGAGGCTCACGTCCTCGCACTGATCGTCGACGGCGTCCGTGTCCCGGTCGCGAAGGCCGGTCAGGACGTCGAGGTCATCCTCGACCGCAGCCCGCTCTACGCAGAGTCCGGTGGACAGATCGCCGACATCGGTTCGCTCACCGCGCCGGGCCTCGAAGCCAAGGTCAACGACGTACAGAAGATCGCCAAGAAGGTCTGGACGCACAAGGTGACGGTGCAGAAGGGCGAGATCACCGAGGGCGACGTCGTGCTCGCGCACGTCGACGCCGAGTGGCGCAAGGGTGCAACCCAGGGGCACTCCGGTACCCACATGGTGCACGCGGCGCTGCGTCAGGTGCTCGGCCCCAACGCGGTGCAGGCAGGCTCGCTCAACAAGCCGGGTTACCTCCGCTTCGACTTCTCCTGGCAGGGCGCGCTGTCCGACTCCCAGAAGCAGGACATCGAGGCACTCACCAACGAAGCCGTGGCGTCGAACTACGCGGTCAACACATTTGTCACGGATCTCGACAAGGCCAAGGCGATGGGTGCGATGGCACTCTTCGGTGAGAACTACGGCGACGAGGTTCGTGTCGTCGAAATCGGCGGCCCGTTCTCGATGGAACTGTGCGGTGGCACTCACGTCGGAAGCTCCGCACAGATCGGTCAGGTAACGCTGCTCGGTGAACAGTCGGTCGGCTCCGGAATCCGACGCGTCGAGGCGTACGTCGGTTTGGACTCCTACCGCTACCTCGCCAAGGAACGCGCGCTCCTGGCCGGACTCTCCTCCTCGCTGAAGGTTCCTTCGGAAGAGGTGCCCGCCCGCGTCGAGGCGCTCGTCGAGCGACTCAAGGTGGCCGAGAAGGAACTCGAACAGACAAAGGCCAAGGCAGTGCTGGCGTCAGCAGGCGAGTACGTCGCCAAGGCCAAGCGCATCGGCAGTGTCCTCGTCATCGCCGAGCCTGCTCCCGCCGGAGTCGGCGGAAACGACCTGCGCAGCCTCGTCACGGACATCAAGGGTCGCCTCGGCTCCGAACCTGCCGTCGTAGCTCTGCTCGGTGACGTCGACGGCAAGGTTCCGTTCGTGGTCGCCTCGAGCAAGGCAGCTCAAGGTCTCGGTGTGAAGGCCGGTGAGCTGGTCGCGTCGTTCGGTCCCAAGATCGGCGGCCGCGGCGGCGGAAAGCCCGACATGGCCCAGGGTTCGGGTTCGGACTCCGCAGGAATCCCGGCGGCGCTCGATGCGATCCGGGACAGAGTCGGAGAGCTGGCGGGCGGCAGCTGACGGTGATGGCTACGCAGCAGGGTCCCGATCGCCCCGGCATCGACGACCCTGGTCGCGGGCGGCGCATCGCCATCGACGTGGGCAGTGTTCGCATCGGCGTCGCGTCCAGCGACCCCGACGGCATCCTCGCGACACCGGTGGAAACGGTTCCACGCTCGAAGGAGCGTGGGCCCGACGCGCCGGATATCCGGCGCATTATCGCCATCGTGTCCGAATACGAGGCCGTTGAGGTTATCGTCGGACTGCCACAGACGCTGCGCGGTGAGCAAGGTAAAGCCGCCGGTATCGCGACTGCATTCGCCAAACGACTGCAGCGGGCCGTCGAACCGATCCCGGTGAGACTGTCCGACGAACGACTGACGACCGTCACGGCTGCGCGCAATCTCCGCGAAAGTGGAGTCAAGGCACGCGGTCAGCGACCGATGATCGATCAGGCTGCGGCGGTGGAAATCCTGCAAGGCTGGCTGGACGAGCGGAGTAGAGCTGTGAAACCAGGGGAGTCGTCGAAGGACGCTGCACTGGAGGGCGATCTGTGAACGCGCGGTGGGATGAGGGCGGCGGAAGCCGGCCCACCAGTTCGTTCGACTTCGACAACGACGAGACCATGGTCATGCGTGCACTGCCGCAGAACATCGATCCGCCGCATATGTCGCGAGCCGAGGCACGCAAGCAACGCGAAGCGCGCAACAAGCGCGCCAAGCGTGGCAAGAAGGTCGGCGTTCTCGCCCTGCTGGTGTTGGTGATCGCAGTCCTCGGTGTCGGTGCATACGGCGCTCTCTGGTACATGGATCGCAACAAGACCGCGGAGGATTTTGCCGGCCCCGGCGGCGCACCCGTGGTCATCCAGATCAACAGTGGAGAAACTGCATCGGAGATCGGTGCGACGCTCGAGGCGAAGAACGTCGTCGCGAGTTCCGCTGCTTTCTACAACGCGGCGATCGCCAATCCGTCTGAGATCCAGAAGGTGCAACCCGGCTTCTACCAGGTGCCGGTGCAGAGTAGCGCCGCGAGCGCACTCGACACCTTGGTTGCCCCGGACTCCCGAGTCGGCAGTGTTGTCATCGCCGAAGGGCGTCAGCTGCACGACAGTTCGGACGCGCAGACCGGCTCGCTCAAGAAGGGC
>NZ_LVCT01000763.1:0-452 GCF_001647205.1 Rhodococcus sp. EPR-134 | reverse complement strand
TCCGATCTGGCTTCGCTCGGCGTGCCCGAATGGGCGATGTCGTCGGTCAAGAGCGTGCCGGACAAGGACCGTCAGCTCGAAGGCCTGATCGCCGCCAGCAGTTGGGATTTCGATCCCACTGCGACACCGACCGAGATCCTGCGGTCGTTGGTCGAGGGTAGCGCCGCCAAGTACGAGGCCACGGGAATTCTGACAGCCGGCAGCGGGGTCGGAATGTCTCCGTACCAGTTGTTGGTGGCAGCGTCGCTGGTCGAGCGTGAGGCGTTGCCCGCTGACATGGCCAAGGTCGCGCGGGTGATCGTCAACCGACTCGCAGTCGATCAGCCTCTGCAGTTCGACTCCACGGTCAACTATTCACTCGACACCACCGAGGTCGCAACCACGGATGCCGACCGTGAGCGCGTCACGCCGTGGAACACGTACGCAATGCCGGGTCTGCCTGCAACGCCCAT
>NZ_LVCT01000762.1:0-15863 GCF_001647205.1 Rhodococcus sp. EPR-134 | reverse complement strand
GCTCTTCACCAAGAGCTACGAGGAGCATTTGGCCAACATCGAACTGGCACAGCAAAGTGGGATTCTCGACAGTGGACGGTAGTACCGCGACTTCGCTCGCGACGCCCCGTAAGGCGGCAGTTCTCGGAAGCCCGATCGCTCACTCGAAGTCCCCGTTGCTGCATCTTGCGGCGTACGCGGCTTTGGGGCTGAGCGATTGGACCTACGAGCGGATCGAATGCACCGGCGAGCAGTTGCCTGCCCTCGTCGACTCACTCGGCCCCGAATGGATCGGCCTCTCGGTGACGATGCCGGGCAAGATCGCAGCACTCGAATATGCCACCGAACGCACACCGCGAGCGGTGACCATCGGCTCGGCCAACACCCTGGTTCGCATCGACGGCGGTTGGCGTGCCGACTGCACGGACGTCGACGGAGTCAGCGGTGCGTTGATCGCCGGCGGTGTCGGCGATCTCAGCGGCACTTCGGCGGTAGTTGTCGGCGCGGGCGGCACCGCGCGGCCGGCATTGGTCGCGTTGGCCGACATGGGAGTTCGGACAGTCACCGTGGTCGCGCGTGATCCGGGGCGCGCATCCGGTGCCATCGAATGCGGCGGTGCTGTCGGGTTGGACATTGATCTGGTCGCCTTCGACGACGCACGGCTAGGCGGGATCTGTGCCGAATCCTCGGTCTTGGTCAGTACCGTTCCCGCGGAAGCGGCAGCGCCCTTTGCCCAGCAATTGGGGAAGGCGCGATTTGTCCTCGACGCGATCTACAACCCCTGGCCGACGCCACTTGCTTCGGTTGTCGAGGCGGCCGGTGGCACGGTGATCGGTGGCCTCGAGATGTTGCTCAATCAGGCCTTCGGGCAGGTAGAGCAGTTCACGGGCAAGCCCGCTCCGCGAGAGGCGATGGCAGCCGCTATCGCTTAGGTCTGTTCACAGTGTCGAGGTAGTCCACAAGACGATTCGTAGTCTGCCGCTGGCGAACGGCAGACGCCAAGCTCGAAACCATGTGGACGTTGATGGTCTTGGCAGGCTCGGGGGTAGTCGCTGGCTTCGGAGCTCGGGCGATCGTCGACAATTGGTTGCGGCGACACGGTTATCGACCAGTCGTGACTTTCTGTTGTGTGCCGCAGTGCGCCGTCGCAACAGGCTGGGTTGTCGTCGGTGCGCTGAATACCTCGGTGGTGCAGTTATTTTCCGGTCTCGCCGTGGTGTGGTGGTGCGTCGCGATCTCGACTGTCGACCTGGCTGTGCGTCGGCTGCCCAACAGTTTCACGCTGCCGGGCTACGCCGTCGTGATGGTCTACGCGACGGTGTCGGGAACGGTGTGGGTGGCGGTGGTGGGGTCGGCACTGCTCGCCGGAATCCACCTCCTGGCGCACGTGATGTCGCCTGGTTCCATGGGCGTCGGCGATGTGAAGCTCTCGCTTCCTCTGGGCGCCGTGACCGGATTGGTGGGAGCGGACGCCTGGCTGTGGTCGTTGGTGTCTGCCTCGGTGCTCACCGCAACGCTGGGCACCGCGCTGGAACTGCGAAGACGAGGGCCGGTAGCCCACAATTCGCCCATTGCGCACGGACCCTCGATGTGCCTGGCAGCCTGCGGTTCGATTGCGTTTGCCTGGCTGACGTGACGAGTGCAACATCCGCGAGAAGTCTGGCGTTATTGACCGTTCAACGACGGACGGTGAACTGCAGGAAAGACGTAACCGTCGGTTTCATAAATGCGGGTATTGCCAGCGCGCGGTCCCAGTATGCGGCGAGTCGGACTTGCCGAATGTCCACACCCTGACGTTCACTGAGGTTTCGGAAATGGGACAAAACGAATCTCGTTTCGCACTCGATTATCGGGGGAACCTATGCGCACAAGGCTTTTCGTCGCTGCGGCAGCCTGTTTGGCGGCTGTGGCTGCAGGAGCGGGCGTCGCCGGCGCCGCGCCTGCACCTTCATCGGTGGCACTGGGCGGGGGCTCAGGAATCCTGCTGCCGGACGTGGATCACTCCGATCCTGACCGAGTTGCAGCATGCACGTTGACCGCGGTCGGCTACGACAACGCCGGTTCTCTCGTGGCACTCACCGCCGGACACTGC
The DNA here is from genome assembly GCF_001647205.1 of Rhodococcus sp. EPR-134. Classification (NCBI taxonomy): domain Bacteria; kingdom Bacillati; phylum Actinomycetota; class Actinomycetes; order Mycobacteriales; family Nocardiaceae; genus Rhodococcus; species Rhodococcus sp. EPR-134. The sequence continues at coordinate 13,792 of NZ_LVCT01000762.1, read as the reverse complement.
GGAGTTGTCGGGGACCGGGTGTTCGCCGAGTACCTGCCCGAGGCCGGACCCATCGGTCGGTTCTCTTACTCGAGTCCGGTCTCGGACATCGCCGTGATCGATCTCGACGACGCCAAGGTAGCTCCGCTGCGTACCGTCGGCGGCACGACGATCAACGGGATCGGCGCCCCGCCGGCCCCGGGCACGATCGTGTGCAAGGAAGGCCGTTCGACCGGCAACACGTGCGGTATCACCTGGGGTTACGACTCCGTCTACGGTGAGATCGTCGCGCACACGTGCTCGATTCCCGGTGATTCCGGTGGACCGCTCGTCGTCGGTGACCGCCTGGTGGGCTTGATCAGCAACGGCTACCCGCCGTACTGCTTCGAGCCGCTTCCGCCGCCGTTCCACGCTCCCGACAACTCGGCGGACATCAACATCGGTTTGGCTGACATCAACGCAAACGGTGGAGGATTCCGCCTGTTCTAGACCCACAGGTACCTCTGAGATGGCCCACACGCCTCGTGCGTGTGGGCCATCTGTGTTCACCGGGAGGACCACTGTGACAACTGAGGTCTGCGACGTGGAAAGATGGTCGGCGTGCTGCGTTGGATAACTGCCGGAGAATCCCATGGTCCCGCCCTCGTCGCGATGCTCGAGGGCATGGTCGCGGGGGTCGAAGTGACCTCTGAGGCCATCTCGTCGGAACTTGCCCGTCGTCGACTCGGTTACGGCCGTGGCGCACGGATGAAGTTCGAGGCCGACAAGGTCACCATCATCGGCGGTGTCCGCCACGGATTTACGCTCGGTGGCCCCGTGGCCATCGAGATCGGCAACACCGAGTGGCCCAAGTGGGAAACCATCATGTCCGCCGACCCGGTCGACCCGGACCTGCTCGCCGATCAGGCTCGCAATGCCCCGTTGACGCGCCCGCGTCCCGGACACGCCGATTACAGCGGCATGCTCAAGTACGGCTTCAACGATGCGCGTCCCGTCCTCGAGCGCGCCAGCGCTCGCGAGACCGCAGCCCGCGTGGCCGCTGGAACCGTCGCACGGTCCTTCCTGCGTCAGGTATTCGGTGCCGAGGTCGTTTCACACGTTATTTCCATCGGTGCTTCCGAGCCGTACGTCGGACCCGTGCCGGAGGGCAAGGATCTCGACGCGATCGACGCGAGCCCGGTCCGCGCATTCGACAAGGCTGCAGAAGAGTCGATGATCGCCGAAATCGAATCGGCGAAGAAGGACGGCGACACCCTCGGTGGCGTCGTGGAGGTCGTCATCCACGGCCTGCCGGTCGGACTCGGCACTTTCGTCAGCGGCGCCGAGCGTCTCGATTCACGACTTGCTGCTGCTCTCATGGGAATTCAGGCCATCAAGGGTGTCGAGGTCGGCGACGGCTTCGAGACCGCGCGCCGTCGTGGCAGCGAAGCTCACGACGAAATCCGCCCGGGCCCGGACGGCATCGTGCGCTCCACGAACCGCGCAGGCGGTATCGAAGGTGGCATGACCAATGGTGAGGCTCTTCGAGTTCGCGCCGCGATGAAGCCGATCTCGACGGTTCCGCGCGCTCTGGCGACGGTCGACATGGAGAGCGGCGAGGAAGCGGTTGCCATCCACCAGCGCAGCGACGTGTGCGCGGTTCCGGCCGCCGGCGTCGTCGCCGAGTCGATGGTCGCGCTCGTGGTGGCTCAGGCCGCACTCGAAAAGTTCGGTGGTGATTCCATTGCTGAAACCACTGCCAACTACCGTCGTTACGCCGAGGGCATCGCAGCCCGACCGCCTCGATAGGACTCACGTATCGATGAAGCCGAAGGCTGTACTCATCGGTCCGCCCGGTGCCGGCAAATCGACCATCGGTCGACGTCTCGCGCAGGCACTCGAACTCGAGTTGGTCGATACCGACGCCGAGATCGAACGGACCACGGGTAGGACGATCCCGGAGATCTTCACCCATGACGGAGAGCCTCGGTTTCGTGAAATCGAGGAATCGGTGGTTCGCGAAGCATTGCAGTCCACCGACGGAATCGTCTCGCTCGGCGGTGGCGCGATCCTCTCCGATCGCACGCGCGAACTGCTCCAGGGGCACACGGTCATCTACCTCGAGATCAGTGTCGCCGAAGGGCTTCGCCGCACGGGGGCGAACAATCATCGCCCGCTGCTGGCCGGCGGAGATCCCAAGGTCAAGTACCAGGAGTTGATGAGGCGTCGTCGTCCGCTGTACCGGCGTTCGGCCACGATTCGGATTCGGACCGACGGCCGAAGTCCGGCGCGTGTCGTCGGGCAACTGGTGTCGAAACTTCAAGACAAATGAACAACCGGAGCGGAGTAGTGGAGCAGTGACCGAACCCGTACGTGTAGAGGTGAAGACCGCAAGTCCTTACCCGGTCGTGATCGGCCGCGGCCTGCTCGGTGATCTCGTTGCCGAGTTCGACGGCGCGCGCACTGTCGCGATCTTCCATCAGCCGCCGCTGGCAGAGACCGCGGAGGCCGTACGGGCTGCGTTGGCGGAGAAGGGAATCGACGCCCACCGTATCGAGATCCCCGATGCCGAGGACGGCAAGGATCTTGCTGTGGCGGGCTTCTGCTGGGACGTGCTCGGCCGGATCGGCCTGACTCGCAGCGACGCGATCATGAGCTTGGGCGGGGGAGCGGCGACCGACCTCACCGGCTTCGTCGCGGCTACGTGGATGCGCGGTGTCAAGGTAGTTCACGTCCCCACCACCTTGCTCGCGATGGTCGACGCAGCAGTGGGCGGCAAGACCGGTATCAACACCGAAGCGGGCAAGAACCTCGTCGGTTCGTTCCACGAGCCGGGAGCGGTGTTCATCGATCTCGCGACGCTCGAGACTGTGCCGCACAACGAGATCGTTGCCGGCATGGCCGAGGTCATCAAGACCGGATTCATCGCCGACCCGGTGATCCTGGATCTCATCGAAGCCGATCCCAAGGCAGCTCTCGATCCGTCGGGAACTGTTCTGCCCGAGTTGATTCGGCGCTCCGTAGAGGTCAAGGCCAAGGTCGTGGCCGCGGATCTGCGCGAGTCGGATCTGCGCGAAATCCTCAACTACGGCCACACCCTCGGCCACGCGATCGAACGTCGTGAGCGCTACAAGTGGCGCCACGGTGCCGCTGTCTCCGTCGGCCTGGTCTTCGCTGCCGAACTCGGACGGCTCGCGGGCCGACTCGACGACGCCACCGCGGATCGTCACAAGTCGATCCTCGATCTCGTCGGGCTGCCGACGTCGTACGACGGTGATGCGTTCGGCGATCTGATGAAGGGAATGCAGACCGACAAGAAGAACCGTGCCGGGCTGCTGCGTTTCGTGGTCCTCGACGGACTGGCCAAGCCGGGTCGCCTCGAGGGGCCGGATCCGAGTCTGCTGGTTGCGGCGTACTCCGCGATTGCCCGCGATGCGCGGCCGGCCGGCGGAACGGTCCTGCTGTGAGGATCAACGTCGTCAACGGACCCAATCTGGGGCGTCTGGGTAAGCGTCAGCCCGAGGTCTACGGCGCGACCACACACGACGATCTGATCGAATTGTGCGTCGCGGCAGGCAAGGAGCTCGGTGTCGAGGTGATCGTCCGTCAGAGCGATCACGAAGGCGATCTGCTCGGTTGGATCCACGACGCGGCGGACGCGGGGGAACCGGTGATCCTCAATGCCGGTGGCTTGACGCACACGTCGGTGGTCCTGCGAGATGCATGCGCCGAACTGACCGCAGGTCTCGTCGAGGTACACATCTCGAACGTTCATGCGCGAGAAGAGTTTCGGCACCACTCCTACCTGAGTCCGATTGCGACCGGAGTGATCGTCGGACTCGGCGTCGCCGCGTATCCGCTGGCGATCAGGTTCCTCGCCGAGCGAGGCTGAACGAGGCAAGTCGAAAAAACAGTCACACGAATGCGGCCCCGAGGAGAATATCCTCGGGGCCGCATTCGGTTGTGTGGACGGCGGGCGTTACTGCTCGCGCTTGCCCAGATCGATCGCCGGGAAGACCGCGGTATCGGCGTCGGATTCCTCGACGGACATGGCGGCTCCGCTGTATGCGTGCTGCTCGGTGGGGGAGTCGTAGCCCTCGCTGACGGGCACCGGTTCGTGGTGACGCTCGTGGGACGGGGTCTGCGGAGCTGTTCCGTTCTTGCGCTGTTCACGGCTGACGAAGAAGCGTCCGACAGTGATGGCGATCATGGCGGGGACGAAGATGAGAAGGATCGTGAACGCCGCACCGGAGGTCACCTCGAAGAACAAGCCCTGCTGGGTCAGTTCGAGGGAGGGGACCAGGCTGAGTGCCCAGCTGGCAGCGCCGGAGACGAACCCGCCGACCAATGCGGCCTTGAGCCACAGCATGGTCAGATCGGCGCCGTCCTCGGGTTCGGGGAAGTTCCGGCGGTCACGAATGCCGTCGATACCACCCCAGATCGCGGCGAAGACGATGACGATCAACAGGGACAGCCAGCGCAGGGTGGACCCCTGAAGTGGCCACTGTGCGATCGCTGCACCGAGCAACGCACGAAACACAACATGTATCAGGGCCATGCCGAGGCCACGTACCAACCACGCATTCATGGGTACAGCCTAACTAGAACCCATTACACCTTGTGGCCTAACCCACACTTATTGCTGTAACCGCGAGTTTCGAGTTGATCGGCAGGTCTGCGCGGGCGGTAGGTTCGAGGGATGCCGGTCGACTTCAGAACACGCCGTGAATCCCTCAGACGCCTCCTCTCGGAGCGCGAACTCGACGCGATTCTCGTCACAGATCTCCTCAACATCAGATACCTCACCGGTTTCACCGGTTCCAATGCGGCGCTCGTCGTCAGTGCATCGGATTCAGCGTCCGACGAGCGTGAGACGGTGATCTGCACCGACGGCCGCTACGTGACGCAGGTGTCAGAGCAGGTGCCGGACCTTCGGGCCGAAATCGCCCGTTCGAGTGCTGCGCACTTGATCGAGAAGTCCACGGCGCCCGTTCTCGCGTTCGAGTCACATGTGGCGACGTTCGCCGAACATCGGGCTTGGACCGAAGCAGCGCCGAAGATCCGGTTCGAACCGGTGAGCGGACTCGTCGAACAATTGCGCATGGTCAAGGACGAGTACGAGGTGGAGTTGTTGCGAGCCGCGTGCACCGCAGCCGATGTCGCGTTGGCGCAGTTGATCGCTCGCGGCGGTCTGCGACCTGGCCGAACGGAACGAGAGGTCGGCCGCGAGCTGGAAAATCTGATGCTCGACAACGGGGCGGACGGTATTTCCTTCGAGACGATCGTGGCGGCCGGCGCCAACTCGGCGATTCCGCATCACCGACCGACCGACGCGATCCTGGCGTCGGGTGACTTCGTCAAACTCGACTTCGGAGCCCAGGTCGGTGGGTACCACTCGGACATGACACGGACCTACGTGCTCGAGTCCGTTTCCGATTGGCAACGGGAGATCTACGAGCTCGTCGCGCGTTCGCAAGCTGCCGGTTGCGACGCGCTCGCGCCGGGTGTCGAATGTGCGGCAGTCGACGCCGTCGCCCGTGCGGTGATCGACGATGCAGGCTACGGCGAGTTGTTCCTGCACGGCCTCGGCCACGGTGTGGGGCTCGAAATCCACGAAGCACCGGGGATCGGCAAGCTCGGCACCGGTACACTTCTTTCCGGCGCGGCGGTGACCGTCGAGCCGGGCGTGTACTTCTCCGGGCGCGGAGGTGTACGGATCGAGGACACGCTCGTTGTTCGTGAGCAGGGGCCAGAGCTGCTCACACTGACCGCAAAAGACCTTACCGTCGTCTGAGACGGTTTCCCGACCCCTAGGAGACGCGAAGCAAGTGGCTTCCACCAGTGATTTCAAGAATGGTCTGGTTCTGCAGATCGAAGGCCAGCTGTGGACGATCATCGAGTTCCAGCACGTCAAGCCCGGCAAGGGCCCTGCCTTCGTGCGCACCAAGCTCAAGAACGTGCTCTCGGGCAAGGTAGTGGACAAGACGTTCAACGCCGGTGTGAAGGTCGAGACCGCCACGGTCGACCGTCGTGACATGACGTACCTGTACCACGACGGCAGCGACTACATCTTCATGGACGGCGACACCTACGACCAGGTGTCGATCAGCGAATCCACCGTCGGCGACCAGTCGCGTTTCCTGCTCGAGAACATGGCAGTCCAGGTCGCGACCCACGAAGACGTTCCCCTCTTCGTCGAGCTTCCGGTCACCGTCGAGCTCGTCGTCAAGCACACCGATCCGGGCCTGCAGGGCGACCGCTCCACCGGCGGCACCAAGCCTGCGACCCTCGAGACCGGTGCCGAGATCAACGTCCCGCTCTTCATCAACACCGGTGACAAGCTCAAGGTCGATTCTCGTGACGGCAACTACCTCGGGCGTGTGAATTCCTGAGTGTCCGGCACACATAAGAAACTCGGTGCACGCCACAAGGCGCGCAAGCGTGCCGTCGACTTCCTCTTCGAAGCCGAGGCACGTGACCTCGATCCGGTCGCACTGGCGTCGGAGCGTTCCGATCTGTCCGTCAAGGACGACGCGGTAGCACCCGTCGCGGCCTACACCGTCACGTTGGTGTCCGGCGTTGCGGAGAATCTGGACCGGATCGATCAGGTCATCTCCTCGCATCTGCAGGACTGGACGCTCGAGCGTCTGCCCGCCGTCGACCGTGCGATTCTGCGGATCGCCGTGTGGGAGCTCTTCCACGCGACGGACGTTCCGCCGGTTGTCGCCGTGGACGAGGCCGTCGAACTCGCGAAGCAGCTCTCGACGGACGACTCTCCGGGATTCGTCAACGGAATCCTCGGCCAGGTCGTTCTCGTTGCGCCGCAGGTTCGATCGGCTGCGGCCGCGACCTCCCAGCGCGCGCAGGAATCGGATTCGGGTACCGAGTAGCAAGTTTTGTTCCACCACCGCCGTGCGAGTGTCACCGAGCGCGTTGTGTGTCTGCACACAACCGGTCGGAGTCGCTGCTCGCACGGCGGGATCAGGTCTGTCGGCTGATAGGGTGGGGACCGTCAGACATCCTTTAACGATCCGTCCAGTGAGGCGGAGAAGGAGGTCGCTGCATGAGCGTGCCCGAAGGGTCTCGCCCATCCGATCTTGCAGGTCCAGGTAACTCGAAGGCGCCGGTCGGTGCCGAGGCAGGCAGCGAAACCCGCGAATTGTTGTCCGCCCAGGATGTGGGCAGGACCATCGCGCGGATCGCTCACGAGATCATCGAGAAGACCGCACTCGACGGACCCGAGGGAACTGCCCCTCGTGTGGTCCTGATCGGTATCCCGACGCGTGGAACCACCCTAGCCACGCGACTGCGCGCCAAGGTCGAAGAATTCTCCGGTGTGCGTCTTCCCATCGGATCTCTCGACATCACCCTCTACCGCGACGATCTCCGGAACAAGCCGCACCGCCCGCTCGAGCGCACGTCCGTCCCCGAGGGTGGCGTCGACAATGCGCTGGTCGTTCTCGTGGACGACGTCCTCTTCTCCGGTCGCACCGTGCGCTCGGCACTTGACGCGTTGCGCGATCTGGGCCGCCCCCGCGCGGTCCAACTCGCAGTGCTCGTGGATCGTGGTCACCGCGAACTCCCGCTGCGCGCCGACTACGTCGGCAAGAACGTCCCGACCGCGAGGTCCGAGGACGTCAAGGTTCTCCTCCAGGAGCACGACGGCAGGGAAGCGGTAGTCATCTCCGGGGGTAAGAACGCGTGAAGCACCTACTTTCCATCGCGGACCTCGATCGTGAGTCCGCGGTAGAACTTCTCGACGAGGCAGAACGGTTCGAGCAGGCACTTCTGGGACGAGAGGTACGCAAGCTCCCGACGCTGCGCGGACGCACGGTCATGACGGTGTTCTTCGAGAACTCGACGCGCACCCGGGTGTCTTTCGAGGTGGCAGGCAAATGGATGAGTGCCGACGTCATCAATGTCAGCGCATCCAGTTCCTCGGTGTCCAAAGGTGAATCCCTGCGCGATACCGCGATGACCCTGCGCGCGGCCGGTGCCGACGCACTCATCGTGCGCCACCCGGCTTCGGGCGCCGCCCACCAGATCGCAAAGTGGACCGGAGCGGCCGACGACGGTGGCCCGGCAGTCATCAACGCAGGTGACGGCACGCACGAGCACCCCACTCAGGCGCTTCTCGACGCTTTGACCCTTCGCCAGCGTCTCGGCGACATCGAGGGCAAGCGGATCGCCATCGTCGGCGACATCCTGCACAGCCGTGTCGCCCGCTCCAACGCACTGCTGCTCTCGATGCTCGGTGCCGAGGTTGTTCTTGTTGCGCCGCCGACACTGCTGCCGGTCGGTGCGCACACGTGGCCGGTCACGGTTTCGCATTCGCTCGACGCGGAACTGCCCGGACTCGACGCGGTGCTGATGCTGCGGGTTCAGGCCGAACGCATGAACGGTGGCTTCTTCCCGTCGCAGCGCGAGTACTCGATCAACTACGGCCTGTCCGAGAAGCGGCTGGCGATGCTGGCCGATCACGCGGTGGTCCTGCACCCCGGCCCGATGCTGCGCGGCATGGAGATTGCATCCGCCGTTGCCGATTCCTCCAAAACTGCTGTACTGCAACAGGTTACCAACGGCGTACACATGCGCATGGCTGTCTTGTTCCGACTGCTGGTCGGGTCGGAGGACGGTGCGCTGTGACCAGAAACGAGAACGGAGAATCACCCGTGAGTGTCCTGCTCCGCGGAGTCCTGATCTACGGAGAAGGTGAGCCCACCGACGTACTCGTCGGCGACGGCACGATCCTCGAGATCGGCGTGGACCTCGATCCGGCCACGGCATCCGAGGTGATCGATGCCGGCGGGCAGATCCTGCTTCCCGGCTTCGTGGACCTGCACACACATCTGCGTGAGCCCGGCCGCGAAGACACCGAGACCATCGAAACCGGAAGCTCGGCAGCGGCTCTGGGTGGATACACCGCGGTCTTCGCGATGGCCAACACGAGTCCCGTCGCCGATTCGGTGGTCATCACCGATCACGTCTGGCGACGCGGGCAGGAAGTCGGCCTCGTCGACGTCCACCCCGTCGGCGCAGTCACAGCGGGCCTGGAAGGCAAGCAACTCGCCGAGATGGCGACCATGGCCGCAGGCGTCGGCAAGGTCAAGATGTTCTCCGACGACGGCCACTGCGTCTACGACCCACTGATCATGCGTCGCGCGCTCGAATACTCCAGCTCACTGGGCGTCCTGATCGCCCAGCACGCGGAAGAGCCGCGTTTGACCGTCGGTGCGGTCGCCCACGAGGGCCCCACGGCCGCGCGTCTCGGCCTGGCCGGGTGGCCGCGAGCAGCCGAAGAATCGATCGTGGCCCGCGACGCACTGCTCGCGCGTGACGCCGGCGCCCGCGTTCACATCTGCCACGCCTCCACCGCCGGAACCGTCGAACTCGTGAAGTGGGCTCGCAGCCAAGGGATTTCGATCACCGCCGAGGTCACCCCGCATCACCTGCTCCTCGACGATTCACGGCTCGAGACGTACGACGCGATCAACAAGGTCAACCCGCCCTTGCGTGAGGCCAGTGACGTTGCCGCGCTGCGCAAGGGTCTGGCCGAGGGAATCATCGACTGCGTCGCGACCGACCATGCTCCGCACGCCGAGCAGGACAAGTGCTGCGAGTTCGCAGCCGCTCGCCCTGGAATGCTCGGCCTCGAGACCGCACTCTCGATCATCGTGCAGACGATGGTCCAGCCCGGCCTGTTGGACTGGCGCGGTGTTGCCCGGGTCATGAGCGAGCGCCCCGCGGCAATCGTCGGCCTCGACGATCAGGGCCGTCCCATCGAGGTGGGGGAGCCCGCGAACCTGACATTGGTCGATCCGTCGGCCGAGTGGACGGTCCACGGTCCCGACCTGGCGAGTGTCGCGCATAACACTCCGTACGAGTCGATGACATTGCCCGCTCGGGTCACGACCACACTGTTACGTGGCCGCATCACCGCACACGACGGGAATGTGCGGCTGCGGAGTAGCGAGGAGTAGCGCGTCATGGACAGAGCACTGTGGATCATCGGTCTGGCGATCTTCTGGGTCGCGATGATCGGCCTGATGTACGTCGGCTGGCGTGGACGCGCTCGACGCCAGAAAGACAAGATCGGCGAACTGCCGACGGTACCGGCAACCCTGGGTGAACTGCTCGTCCTGCCGACCACCGGCCTGTACGTCGGCAGCACCATCGCACCCAGTTGGCAGGACCGTATCGCCGTCGGCGACCTCGGTTTCCGCGCCACCTGCGAGATCAGCCGCTACAGCGGCGGAATTCTGGTCGAGCGTGACGGCGCGTCGGCGATCTGGATTCCGGAGAAGTCGATCCGCGCGATCCGCACGGAGAACGGTCTTGCCGGCAAGGTCATGAGCAAGGACGGCGTCCTGGTGATTCGCTGGGAATTGCCGAGCGGAACCGAGATCGACACGGGCGTGCGCGGTGACGACAAGACGGTTTATCCGGACTGGGTCAAGCCGGTGACTGCTTCGAACAAGACCGCTTCGAACAAGACGAATGACAACGAAGACGCAAGCTCTGGCGACATCGAGCAGAACGGAAAGAACGCATGAGCGGCTTTGACAACAGCCCCGCAGTACTGGTCCTCGAAGACGGACGGGTGTTCCGCGGAACCACCTTCGGTGCGGTTGGACAGACCCTGGGCGAAGCGGTGTTCAGCACCGGAATGACCGGCTACCAGGAAACGCTCACCGATCCCAGCTACCACCGCCAGATCGTCGTCTCCACCGCACCGCAGATCGGCAACACCGGCTGGAACGACGAAGACGACGAGTCGGTCGGACCGACCGGCGAGCGTGCCGGCGCCAAGATCTGGGTTGCCGGGTACGTCGTTCGTGACCCCTCGCGCGTCACCTCGAGCTGGCGTGCAACTGGTTCGCTGCAGGCCAAGCTCGAAGAACAGGGCATCGTCGGAATCGCCGGGATCGACACCCGCGCCCTGGTTCGCCACCTGCGTACTCGCGGTTCGATGAAGGCCGGAATTTTTTCCGGTGAAGCCATCGCCGCCGATGACGAACTGGTCCGACGGGTTCAGGATCAGCCGACCATGCTCGGCGCCGATCTTGCCGGTGAGGTCAGCACCACCAGCGGCTACGTCGTCGAGCCGAAGGGCGGGGAGGCGCTGTACACGGTTGCCGCCATCGACCTCGGTATCAAGACCAACACCCCGCGCATGTTCGCCGAGCGCGGTATTCGCGTCCACGTGTTGCCGTCCAACGCGAGTCTCGAACAGATCCTCGACCTGAAGGCCGACGGAGTGTTCCTCTCCAACGGTCCCGGTGACCCAGCCACCGCCGACGGCGCAGTCCACCTCACGAAAGAGGTCATCGGACAGGGCTTGCCGCTGTTCGGTATCTGCTTCGGCAACCAGATCCTGGGCCGCGCCCTGGGCCTGAGCACCTACAAGATGAAGTTCGGCCACCGCGGAATCAACATCCCGGTGATCGAGCATCAGACCGGTCGCATCGCGATCACCGCTCAGAACCACGGCTTCGCGCTCGAAGGCGAAGCCGGTCAGGAATTCGACACCCCGTTCGGCCGCGCGGTGGTCAGCCACACCTGCGCCAACGACGGAGCCGTCGAAGGTGTTCGCCTGCTGGACGATTCGGCCTTCTCGGTGCAGTACCACCCCGAGGCGGCAGCCGGCCCGCACGACGCCGCGTACCTCTTCGACCGCTTCACCAGCCTGCTCTCCGCACGGAAAGAAACCGGAGTCAAGAACTAATGCCACGCCGTACAGATCTCAAGCACATCCTGGTAATCGGCTCCGGTCCGATCGTCATCGGTCAGGCCTGCGAGTTCGACTACTCGGGCACCCAGGCCTGCCGCGTCCTCCAGGAGGAGGGCCTGCGCGTCAGCCTGGTCAACTCCAACCCGGCCACCATCATGACGGACCCCGAGTTCGCCGACGCCACGTACGTCGAGCCGATCACGGCCGAGTTCCTCGAGAAGGTCATCGCCAAGGAAGCCTTGCAGGGCAACAAGATCGACGCCGTCCTCGCGACGCTCGGCGGTCAGACTGCGCTCAACGCCGCAGTGGCGCTGCACGAGCAGGGCATCCTCGAGAAGTACGACGTCGAACTGATCGGCGCCGACTTCGACGCCATCCAGCGCGGCGAGGATCGCCAGAAGTTCAAGGACATCGTCGCCAAGGTCGGTGGCGAATCCGCGAAGTCCGCAGTTTGCTACACGATGGACGAAGTACACGCCACGGTCGCCGAACTCGGCTACCCGGTTGTCGTGCGTCCGTCCTTCACCATGGGCGGCCTCGGTTCCGGCATGGCGTACGACGTCGACGATCTCAACCGCATCGCCGGTGGCGGTCTGGCCGCGTCGCCGACGGCGAACGTCCTGATCGAGGAATCCATCCTCGGCTGGAAGGAATACGAACTCGAGCTCATGCGCGACAGTCGCGACAACGTCGTGATCGTCTGCTCCATCGAGAACGTCGACCCGGTCGGTGTCCACACCGGAGACTCGGTCACCGTCGCCCCGGCGATGACGCTGACCGACCGCGAGTACCAGGCGATGCGCGACCTTTCCATCGACATTCTGCGTGAGGTGGGCGTCGACACCGGCGGCTGCAACATCCAGTTCGCGATGGACCCGAAGGACGGCCGCCTGGTCGTCATCGAGATGAACCCGCGTGTCTCCCGCTCGTCGGCTCTGGCGTCGAAGGCGACCGGTTACCCGATCGCGAAGATGGCGGCCAAGCTTGCCATCGGCTACACGCTCGACGAGATCGTCAACGACATCACCAAGGAAACCCCGGCTTGCTTCGAGCCGACGCTCGACTACGTCGTCGTCAAGGCTCCGCGGTTCGCTTTCGAGAAGTTCCCCGGTGCCGACGGAACTCTGACCACCACGATGAAGTCGGTGGGCGAGGCCATGAGCATCGGCCGCAACTTCACCGAGGCTTTCGGCAAGGTCATGCGTTCGCTCGAGACCAAGCGTGCGGGTTACTGGACCGGCGCCGACATCGAGACGGAGAGCCTGGATGCACTGCTCGCCGATCTGAGCGTTCCGCAGGACGGCCGCATGTACGGCATCGAGAAGGCATTCGCGCTCGGCGCAACTGTCGAGCAGCTCTTCGACGCCACCAAGATCGATCCGTGGTTCCTCGACCAGTTCCAGCAGATTCACGAGCTCGGTGAAAAGCTGCGCGCTGCAGAGTCTTTCGACGAGGCTTCCCTGCGTCAGGCCAAGTACCACGGCATCTCGGACCGCCAGATCGCGGCTCTGCGCCCCGAACTCGGTGGTGACACGCACGCAGGTGAGGACGCCGTTCGCGCTCTGCGTGATCAGCTGGGCGTGCGCCCTGTCTACAAGACCGTCGACACCTGCGCCGCAGAGTTCGAGGCCAAGACGCCGTACCACTACTCGACCTACGAGCTCGATCCCGAGGCCGAGTCCGAAGTTGCTCCGCAGACCGAGCGACCCAAGGTTCTGATCCTCGGATCCGGCCCCAACCGCATCGGTCAGGGCATCGAGTTCGACTACTCGTGTGTCCACGCGGCGCAGACGCTGTCCGAGGCCGGGTACGAGACCGTCATGGTCAACTGCAACCCCGAGACCGTCTCCACGGACTACGACACCGCTGATCGCCTGTACTTCGAGCCGCTGACGTTCGAGGACGTCTTCGAGGTCTACCGCGCGGAGGCGCAGTCGGGCACCGTTGCCGGCGTCATCGTCCAGCTCGGCGGCCAGACCCCGCTCGGACTGGCGAAGCGTCTCGAAGCTGCCGGCGTCCCCATCGTGGGAACCAGCCCCGCAGCCATCGACCTGGCGGAGGACCGCGGCGAATTCGGTCGCGTGCTCACCGAAGCCGGTCTGC
>NZ_LVCT01000761.1:0-3187 GCF_001647205.1 Rhodococcus sp. EPR-134 | reverse complement strand
TGGTCGCGGCATGGAGATCGTCTACGACGAGGCTTCCCTCGCCGACTACATCTCGCGCGCCACGGAGATCTCCGACGATCGTCCGGTCCTGGTCGACCGCTTCCTCGAAGACGCGGTCGAGATCGACGTCGACGCTCTGTGTGACGGCACCGAGGTGTACCTCGGCGGCGTCATGGAGCACATCGAGGAAGCCGGCATTCACTCCGGTGACTCGGCGTGTGCGCTCCCGCCCATCACTCTGGGCCGGGCGGATCTCGAGAACGTCCGCCGCTCCACCGAGGCTCTCGCGAAGGGCATCGGCGTCAAGGGCCTGCTCAACGTCCAGTACGCCCTCAAGGACGACATCCTCTACGTGCTGGAAGCAAATCCCCGCGCCAGCCGCACGGTTCCGTTCGTGTCCAAGGCGACGGCCGTCCAGCTGGCCAAGGCATGCGCCCGCGTCATGCTCGGCGAATCCATCGCGGAACTGCGTGCGAGCGGCATTCTGCCGGCGAAGGGCGACGGCGGAAACACCCCGGCCGGTGCACCGATCGCGGTCAAGGAAGCTGTGTTGCCGTTCAACCGCTTCCGCCGCGCCGACGGTACCGGCGTGGATACCTTGCTCAGCCCGGAAATGAAGTCCACCGGTGAAGTCATGGGAATCGACTTCGACTTCGGTACGGCTTTTGCCAAGTCGCAGACTGCCGCCTACGGTTCGTTGCCCACCACGGGCGCGGTGTTCGTCTCGGTCGCCAACAAGGACAAGCGTTCGCTGATCTTCCCGGTCAAGCGCCTGGCAGACCTCGGATTCACCATTCTTGCCACCGAAGGAACCGCAGATGTTTTGCGGCGCAACGGTATCGAGTGCAAGCAGGTGTACAAGCAGTCGGGTGAAGATGTTCCGGCCGGTGCCGAGACCATCGTCGACCAGATCCGCAGCGGCGAGGTCGCCATGGTCATCAACACGCCGTACGGCAACAACGGCCCGCGTGTCGACGGCTACGAGATCCGAAGCGCAGCGGTTGCGTCGAACATCCCGTGCATCACGACGGTGCAGGGCGCCTCGGCTGCCGTGCAGGGCATCGAAGCAGCCATTCGCGGCGACATCGGAGTTCACTCCCTGCAGGAATTGCACGCAGGTCTTCGTCAGCCGGCACAGCAGTCGTGAGTCACAGTTGGGGGCAGCGTCTCCGGTCCGCGATCGCGGACCGGGGGCGGCTGTGCGTCGGTATCGACCCGCATCCCGCGCTTCTCGACGCGTGGGGACTGCCGCGTACGGCCGAAGGTCTCGAGACTTTCGCCGAGATCTGCGTCGAGGCCTTCACCGGTGAGGTCGGACTGGTCAAACCTCAGGTCGCGTTCTTCGAGGCTTACGGCAGCGCCGGCTTCGCCGTGTTGGAGCGGACCATCTCGGTTCTTCGTGATGCGGGAACTTTGGTCGTCGCGGATGCCAAGCGCGGTGACATCGGTTCGACGATGGACGCGTACGCGCAAGCCTGGTTGGGTGATTCGCCGTTGGCCTCCGACTCGGTCACCGTTTCGCCGTACCTGGGATTCGGGGCGCTGACTCCGACACTCGAACTGGCACGGCAGAACGCCCGCGGGATCTTCGTCCTGGCACGAACCTCCAATCCGGAAGGCGGCGTACTTCAACAGTCGTCGACTGACGGTGTGAGCGTGGCTCAGTCGATCGTCGACGCTGCGGTCGATGCGAACGGCGACGGCCGTGACACCGTCGGACTGGTGGTCGGTGCAACTCGGGACCACGGTCTGGACCTGTCGCAGTTCAACGGCCCGATTCTCGCTCCGGGACTCGGCGCTCAGGGTGCGACGGCAGCGGATCTCGCAGACATCTTCGCGGGATCGACCGAGCTCCTGCTGCCGAACACTTCCCGTGGGGTGCTCAAGCATGGTCCTTCGGTATCGGCACTTCGGGAGGCAGCAATGCGTGACCGAGACGAGATCGAAGCCGCATTGGCGAACTGATCCGTGAGTGACCTCGAGGCTCGTTCGAGCGGTGGAACCCGGTGGTACCGTCCGTCGGTGAATCGTTGGTGGCAGATCGGACTTCTCGTCGCGGCGTGCGCGCTGCTGGCCACCGGGTTCCAATCCGTCACCGGCGTACACGGCGACGATCTCGCCGTGTACCGGACGGCGGGTCAGGCCGTCCTCGACGGGTCGAACCTGTACGACGAGTCGTTCAACGCGAGACTGCCGTTCACGTATCCGCCCTTCGCTGCGCTCGTCGCCGTTCCAGTCGCCCTGGGTTCCTGGGGTGCGGTCCAGTGGGGATGGAGTTTCGTCAGCCTCCTGATGCTGGCCGCGATCATCGTGCTCAGCTATCGCGAAGTCCCGTTCACACGTAAGCGGCCAGTCGTCGTCTACGTGGGTTTCCTGGTCCTGTGGACGGCGGCATCGCCGATCTCCGATCACCTCGGGTACGGCCAGGTCGGGTTGTTTCTGACTCTCCTGTGCTTGATCGACGTGCTGGCTCGACCACGGTGGATTCCCGAGGGTGTGCTGGTGGGGATCGCCGGCGCGGTCAAACTGGTGCCACTCGTCTACATCGGTTACTACGTGATCACCGGGCGCTGGAAAGCAGTTGCGGGCGGCCTCGCCGGCTTCCTCGGCGCCACGGCTCTGGGCTTTGCGGTTCTCCCGCGCCAGACGATCGACTACTTCGGCGACATCGCCTCACTCTCGGGGCGCGTCGCCGTCGGTGACCCGTCCGTGTTCGGTAACCAGTCCGTGCGTGGAATGGCTTTGCGGCTACTTCCCGAGGGCCTGGTGGGTCCGGCGTGGCTCGTCGCCTGTGCGGTGTTGGGTGTCCTCGGAATTGTCGCGACGCGGCGCGCTCAGCGCCTGCGGGGCGATCTCGCCGGTTTCACGGTGGTGGCTCTGCTGGCGGCAATCGTGACTCCCATTGCCTGGACGCACCACTTCGTGTGGTTGGTGCCGGCGGTGGGTGTACTCTTCGTTCCGATCAAGTCGGGAGTGGGGGAGGGCACTCGATCGGTCCCTGTGTGGTCCTGGATCGCGATCGGTCTCACCGCTGTCGTAGTGCTGTTTCGGCTTCCTCGAGTCGGCGCGGACATGGATATCCCGGTAGTCGGCTTCGTGCTGGAGAATTCATTGCTCTGGGCGAGCCTCGCGGTAGTGCTCGCTCTGGCCGCCCCCGGCGTGAGTCGCATCGAACCCGAGACGGTCG